>CAYIQU010000010.1:0-13358 GCA_964365645.1 uncultured Hyphomicrobiales bacterium
TCATCTGGGCGGCGCGCGCCGACATATTGGCGAGGAACTTCTCGCGCACCTCGGAAAAGCGCGGAATGATGCCGGCGCCGTAGCCGCGCACGCCCACCGTGCCGCCCTTCCAGTAACCCTTGCGGGTTTCGTAGGAAAGCTCGAGCTGGCCGAGCAAGTCCTTCATCATCGGCGCGTAGGCTTTGTTTTCGGACTGCGCGAGGCGCTTCAGCCCCGTGACGAAGCTGGGCCACGGACCCGTCTCGAGCTGGTCGAGAAACGGCGTCTTGGGCATGGGTTTGGCGGATTTCGGCGTGTTCTGTTGAGCCATGATTATCCTCCGAGCGCGCATCGCGCGATGTTGTTTCCCATCTCTCTCCGCCGCCGGTCCGGTATTCCCTGCTGTTCGGAATACCCCTGTTCGGATCCGTCGCGACGAAGGCTCAAAGCCCCCTTGGCTTTTTTATGCGTCAGCCGATACTGATCAAGTCCCGCGCCCGGTCCCGAAAATCTGCTGCGAATAGGATTGAGGCGCAGGGTCTAAAATCGGGCTGGATGATAGGTGACTAAAATCTAATATGCAATATTGGTAATGTGCTTTTGCACCTATGGTTATAGAAAGAATCAATCCTGGCCTTGAAACGAAAGGTCCTTTCGCGGCCGCGGAATCGGCTGAGTATCAATCCTGGAGAGACACCAAATTATCTTTATATCCAACTGATATAAAAGATATTTTTGTCGATATGGCAGATGCTCAAAGAGTCACCGCCGAAGCGCGGGCCAGAGCGACCTCTATTTTGCACCGCACAAATTTTTTCCTCTACCAATCCGACCCGTCCATCCACGAAGGCCGCGTGATCGCCCGCGCCCTGGCGCAAACTTTCGGCTTGAAGCGACTCGATTCCAACCTCTGCGCCGAGGACGGCTTGTCCGAAATCGCGGTTCGCGCGCAAGGCGCGCCGGCCCGCTACATCCCCTACACCGATCGCCCCATCCAATGGCACACGGACGGCTACTACAACGCCCCGGACCGCGCGATCCGGGGATTTCTGCTCCACTGCGAAAGCGACGCGGCCGAAGGCGGCGAAAGCGCCCTGATGGATCACGAAATCGCCTACATCTTGCTGCGCGACGAAGATCCGGCCCTCATCGAGGCCTTGTGTCACCCCGAGGCCATGACCGTTCCCGCCAACGAGGACGGGGGACGCGAACTGCGCGGAGTCCAGACCGGCCCCGTCTTTTCGCGCGACCCCGAAACCGGCGCGCTTTACATGCGCTACACCGCGCGCACGCGCAGCATCGCCTGGCGCGACGATCCCGCGACCCGCGCCGCCCGGGACGCCTTGGCGCGGATTCTCAACGACCCCGCCTCGCCCTACATCATCCGTCACCGCCTCAATCCCGGCGAAGGCATGATCGGCAACAACATCCTGCACGGTCGCACCGCTTTCCGAGACGATCCCGCCGGCGACAAGCGCCGTCTGGTCTGGCGGGCGCGGTCTTACGACAGGGTCAGCTAGAAAAGGAATCCGTCCATGTCGAGCCTGTATACCATCCTCGGCGACGTCGACGCCTTCGTCGCGCCCTGGGGCAAGAACGTCACGGTGCAGAAGGTCGAATACGAAGGCGGACTCGTCTTGCTGCGGGTCCGCATCAAGGAGGGCAGCCGGTTCACGCTGCTCGATCTCGATCCGGCCGGCGCCAAGCGACTTGCCCAGATCTTAAGCGCCTGGGCCGAGGAAGCCGGCGCGGCCCCATCCGCGTGAGCGATCAAACCCTCATCGCCGTCGTCTTCGCCGCGACCTATCTCGGAATGGCCTTGGGGCGGGTGCCGGGCTTGAAGCTCGACCGCACCGGCATCGCCTTGATGGCGGTGGCCACGCTGCTTGCCTTCGGCGCGATCGACGTCGCCGCCGTGGGGCGCGCCATCGACGCGCCGACGTTGATTCTTCTGTTCGCGCTGATGCTGCTGTCGGCCCAATTCGCCGGCGCTGGTTTCTACGACTTCTGCGCCGCGCGCATCATCGGCGCGCGAGTCGAACCGACGATCCTGCTCGGCCTCGTCGTCCTGGTCGCGGGCGTGTTGTCGGCGGTGCTGGCGAACGACATCGTCGTCTACGCCATGACGCCGCTGCTGTGCGCGGGACTGAAGGCGCGCGGACTCGATCCTCGGCCCTTTTTGATCGGGTTGGCCGGCGGCAGCAACGCCGGATCGGCCGCGACGATCATCGGCAATCCGCAAAATATCCTGATCGGGCAAATGGGCGGTCTCGACTTTTGGACCTTCGCCGCCGTCTGCGGCATGCCCGCGTTGATGACCATGCTCGTGGTGTTTCTCGTGACGCGATGGGTCTGGCGCGAATCCCTGGCCGCGCCCATGACGCAAACCGCGCCCCCGTCTCTGCCCATCTGGAATCGCTGGCAAACGACGAAAGGGGTCCTGGCCGCGGGCGCGCTGATCGCCCTTTTCTTGACGCCGGTGCCGCGCGAAATCGGCGCGCTGGCCATCGCCGCGCTTTTACTTGCCAGCCGAACGATGGGAAGCCGATTCATGATCGGCGCGGTGGATTGGCATCTTCTGTTGTTGTTCGCCTGCTTGTTCACCGTCACCGCCGCCTTCGCCGGCACGGGAGCCGCCGAAACCGCTCTTGCCGGATTGAAGGCCCGCGCCCTTTGGCCGGACAATCTCGCCGTGCTCGCGCCGCTCGCTCTCGTGTTGAGCAACGGCATCGGCAACGTGCCGGCGGTGATTCTCTTAATGGCGGTCTGGCCGAACCCCTCCCCGGGCGCACTGTATGGATTGGCGGTGTTGTCGACTCTCGCCGGAAATTTTCTGATCGTCGGCAGTCTCGCCAACATCATCGTCGCCGACCGCGCCGCCGCCGTCGGCGTGCGCTTGGGGTTCGCCGACTTCGCCCGCGCCGGGGTGCCGATGACGTTGATCTCGATGGCGCTGGCCGCGCTGTGGCTTGGGTTAGGCGGCTGGATGCCCTGGCGCTGAGGACGGCCCCCACGCCAGGAGACCGACCAGCGCCAGCGCCGCGAATCCCGCCCCGGCCAGAAACGCCGCCGGCGACCCGAACGCGTCCCAAAGTCCGCCCGCGATCAGGCTGGCGGCGAAGATCACGACCCCGCTTAAAAGATGAAAGACGCCGAAGGCCGAGCCCCGCACGTGCGCCGGGGCGGCGTCCGCGATCATGGCCGAGAATAATCCCTGGGTCAGGCCCATGTGCAAACCCCACAGCGCCGCGCCGACCAGGGCAACGGCCCGCGTGCCGCCGAAAGCGAAAAGCATGTCCGCCGCGATCAAAAACAATATCCCCAACGCCAGCATCCGATCCCGGCCGACGCGATCGGACAGCCAGCCCGCCGGATAGGCCGACAGCGCGAACGCCGCGGACATCGCCGCCATCACCAGGGGCGCGAACGCCGGGCCGAAACCCATTTCGCTTCCCCGCAGAACCAGGAACGCCTCGCTGAATCGCGCCAACGTCATCGTTGCCGCCACCGCCGTCACCCGCCAGAAGGCGGCTCCGAAGACGGCGGGATGAAGCGCGGCGCGCAACGAAACGGGCGGCGCGACATCGGCGGCGGGAACGGGAACGCGCGGCGGTTCCTTGACCGCGAGGATCAATAGGACGACCGAGGCGACCGCCGGGATCGTCGCGATCCAAAAGACCGCGCGAATGTCGCCCGCCAGCAGAACCATCAACCCGACGGCGGCGAGCGGCGCGATCAACGCGCCGACCGTATCGAGGGACTGGCGCAGTCCATAGGCCGCGCCGCGTTCGCCGGGCCGGGTCAAATCGGCGACCAGCGCGTCCCGGGGCGCCCCGCGCACGCCCTTGCCCAGCCGGTCGGCGAAACGCGCCGCGAACACCCACGACAGCGCCGGCGCCAGCGCGAACAAGGGCTTCGTCAGCGCGGCGATGCCGTAACCCGCGACCGTAAGCGGCTTGCGCCGCCCCAGGCGATCGCTGAACCAGCCGGAGAAAACCTTGACGATCGACGCCGCGCCTTCCGCCAGCCCTTCGATCAGGCCGACGGCGGCGGCGCTGGCGCCCAGCGTGCCGACCATGAAAATCGGCAACAACGCATGGATGATCTCGCTCGAGAGGTCCATGAACAGGCTGACGAACCCGAGCGCCCAGATGCTTCGCGGCAGACGCAGGGGATTCATGCGCCTATGTTTCCGAACAGGACGATCGCGCCCGCGATCAGCGCGCCGTAGATGATCGCGATGATCGCCAGCGAAACAAGGGAAGCCAGCGCGCCCAGAATCACGAATACGCCGTCCCGTTCCAGGATGCCGACCGCGAACAGCGCGACGGCGAAAGCCGGCGGCTGGTTGGCGCCCGGAATCGGCAACGCCAGCAGCATCGCCATGACGACGGCGACGATGCCGATGACGCGTTCAGCCACGGCCCCCGTCAGGATGGGAAAGCGCGGATGGACCGCGCGCTCGATCCTGAGCAGCCAGGGTTCCGCACGGGCGAAAGCGCGTCCCAGCCTCTCGCGCCGCACGGTGCGCCGGGCAAGCGATTCGGGCAGCGACGGCCGCCTATAGCCCAGCATCAGTTGCGCCGCGATCACCACCAGCGGCAACCCGAACACGGCGGAAATCCCGGGCAACGCCGAGAGCGGCGTCGCCATCGGCAAGGCCAGCGCCAGCATCAGGGCGCCGAAAGCCCGATCGCCGAAAAAGAGGACGATATCGCCGAGCGCGATCTCATCCTCGGGATGCCGCGCGAGAAGTTCGCGCAACAGCATCCCGACCGTGCGCCGGCCGTCGACCGGCACGGCCGTGTCGTCGGGTTCAGGCGGTGAGGGAGACATCATAGCGGGAAATGGCCGGTTCGGACTTGGCCGCCGCCGCCCATTCCTGCATCGCGGGCAGCGTCCAGACCGCGTCGCAATATTCCCGGGCCGACGACGGCAGCGGCACCTGGTAGGTGCGCAGGCGGGTGACGACGGGGGCGAACATGGCGTCGGCGTTGGTGAAGACGCCGAACAGGAACGGGCCGCCGGCGCCGAAACGACGACGGCAGTCGTCCCACAATTCGACGATGCGGGTAATGTCCGCCCATGTTTCCGGCGTCAGGTTCGATCGGTCCCGGGCCCGCGTGGAACGACCGTGGATGTTCATGGATAAATGCGTGCGGAGATTCGAGAACCCGGCGTGCATTTCGCTCGCCACGGCACGGGCATGCGCGCGGGCGGCGCGATCCTCGGGCCACAGTTTCGCCTCGGGAAACATCTCGGCCAGGTATTCGCAGATGGCGAGCGATTCCCAGACCGTCACGGCGCCGTGCGTGAGCACCGGGACCTTGCCGGCCGGGGAATGGGCGCGAATCAGGGCAACCTTATTGGGGTCGTCGAGGTGAATCAGGATTTCCTCGAACGCCGCGCCGGTTTGCTTCAGCGCCAGCCATGGCCTGAGCGACCACGAGGAATAATTCTTGCTGCCGACGACGATCGTCAAATCCGCCATGATCCGGTTGACCCCCTGCCGTTTCGATAAATCCGTCCTCGCCATGCTATCACGGCAAGGTGGGACTCCTGTATATAGGAGTCCCGCCATTCCTCGAGCGAACCCCGCCATGGCCCGCACCCCGTCCCCCGCCCTGTTCCCGCCCGCCGCCGCGTTCCGGCTGGCCGCGCCGAAACGAGGCGCGGTGCCCATTGTCGCCGTCACGGCGAAAAGCCTTGCCGCCCGGCTGAAGACCGAGCCCGAACGGACCCGACGCTGGGTTCGGGACATGCGCTTCAAGGGCGAGGCCGGCGCGGTACTGGCGTTGCCGGGCGCCGACGGCGCGCTGGCCGGCGTTCTGGCCGGCGTGCCCGAAAATCCGGGGCCGTGGGATTTCGCTCCGCTGCCGGGAAAATTGCCGCCCGCGCATTATTGCGTGCACCCCGAGCCTGACGCGGCGATCGCCAACGCCGCCGCCCTGGGATGGGCGTTGGCCGGCTATCGTTTCGGGCGCTACCGCAAGACGAACCACGAAAAGTCCGACGGCCCGGTGCTGATCTGGCCGCGGGCCGCCGACCGCGCCGCCGTCACGCGCGCGGCCGAGGCCGTCTTCCTGGTGCGCGATTTGATCAACACGCCGGCCAACGATCTGGGACCGGCTCAACTGGCCGACGCCGCCCGCGCCGTCGCCGCCCGCCACGGCGCGCGGATACGCGTGATCGCCGGCGCCGAACTCAAGCGCGACCATCCGGCGGTGTTCGTCGTCGGCCGCGCCGCCTCCGGCGACCGCGCGCCGTGCCTGATCGACTTCATTTGGGGCCGCCCGTCCGCGCCGAAGGTGACGCTGGTCGGCAAGGGGGTTTGCTTCGACACCGGCGGGCTCGATTTGAAAGCGTCGTCGGCCATGAAGTTGATGAAGAAGGACATGGGCGGCGCGGCGCACGCGCTGGGGCTCGCCCACATGGTCATGGCGGCGAAGCTGCCCGTGCGCCTGCGGGTTCTGATTCCGGCGGTGGAAAACAGCGTCTCCAGCGACGCCATGCGCCCGCTCGACGTCGTGCGCACGCGCAAGGGACTCACCATCGAAATCGGCAACACCGACGCCGAGGGGCGCGTCATCATGGCCGACGCCTTGGCCGACGCGGCCAGCGAGCATCCCCGGCTGATTCTCGATTTCGCGACGCTGACCGGCGCGGCGCGCGTCGCCCTGGGAACCGAACTGCCGGCGCTGTTTTGCAACGACGAGCCGCTCGCCGCCGATATCCTCGCCGCCGGCACGCGCACGGGCGATCCTCTCTGGCGGCTTCCCCTGTGGGCCGGGTACGCCAAGCAGGTTCACGGCCGCACGGCGGACCTCACCAACGCGCCCGAGGGTTCTTATGCCGGCGCGATCACCGCCGCCTTGTTCCTGGAACGATTCGTCGAAACGAAGCCCGCCGTTCCCTGGGCGCACCTCGATCTCATGGCCTGGAATACGTCTTCCCGCCCGGGCCGTCCCGAAGGCGGCGAAGCCATGGGATTGCGCGCGCTTTTCGCGCTGTTGAGCGACCGTTTCAAGCCCGAATCGAAAATCCGGAAAGCCCGGAAACGATAGGGTTTGAGGCCCAGTCGAAACCCGAAATTACATTGCGTTGTCAGTGATTTCTCGATAAAAGGTTTTGGCAGCGGAACGATTTTGCGCGCCAAGCCAACGGACTCATCGGACAAAAGCGGATGCCGATCCAGATCGAGGAACTCCAAGCGCTCGACCTCTGGCGGCGGGCGCTCGCGGCCAGCGTCCGGCTGGCGGCCCCGGATCTTTCGGCGCGCCAAATGTCGATCCTTCTCACCGTCTATCTGACGCCGCCGCCGCACACGGTGCGCGGTCTTGCCAAGGCCCTCAACATCTCCAAGCCCGCGGTGACGCGCGCCATCGACCGCCTGATGGAAATCGAGTTCGTCCGGCGCAAGGTGGACGAACAGGATCGGCGTAGCGTGCTGGTTCAGCGCACGGTGCGCGGTTCGGTCTTCCTGCGCGAATTCGGCGAGCTGATCGTCACCGCCGGCAAGCAAATTCCCTGACGTCCTTATAAGGCCGACGTCGCCCGCCGTGAGGGTGTCCTGAACCGGGCCAAGAACGCCGGAACGACCGCTTCGGCCGGCGTCGGCGCGATGCCCAGTTCCTTGAGGCCGGGAAGCGTGCCCGACGCGACGTTGTCCGCCATCAGCAACGTCACTTGATCGGGGGTAAGCAACGGCTTCGGCAGCCACTGCAGGAACAAGGCCTCGATCCCGGCCACCCAGTAAGGCAGCGGGAAGAGGAACCGTCGCCGGCCGGTGGCGGCCAGCATCAGTTCCATGATCTCCTTGAAGCTGTAGACGCGCGGGCCGGCGAGCTCGAAGGTGCGGCCCGGAGCATCGGCGCGTATCAACGCGGCCACGATGGCTTCGGCCACGTCGCCGACGTGAACCGGCTGGAACTTCGGGCCGCCGGCGCCGAAAAAATCGAGCACGAAGGGCAGCGCCCCGTCCGAAGGGCGCAAGGTCGGAACCGTCGGCGCGCCGATCACCGGCAGTGCCGGCGAGAATCGCGCCAGCGCCGCGAAGCGGTTGAAGAAATCGTCCTCGGGTCCGAAGACGACGCTGGGACGGAAAATCACGGCCGCGGGAAACGCGGCGCGCACCCGCGCCTCGCCTTCGGCCTTGCTGCGGGCGTAGGCCGAATCCGAACCGGCGTCGGCGCCCAGCGCCGAGACATGCACCAGCCGCTCGACGCCCGCCTGGGCGGCGGCGCGCGCGACGGTGTCCGCCCCGTCCCCATGCACGCGGGCGAAGGTGCGCCGGCCGCGCTCGTGGAGAATGCCGACGAGATTGACCGCGGCCTTCGCGTCTTTAAGCGCCGCGGCGACTGAATCCGGGTTCGTCACGTCGGCGGCCCAAGGCACGATCTGGCCGACGTCGCCCTGCGGCTTCAGGAACAGGGCGCGTTCCGGATCGCGGACGGCAACCCGCACCACCCAGCCCCGCGCCGCCAAGCGACGCACCAGGTGCCGCCCGATGAACCCCGATCCACCGAAAATCGTCACGACGTCGCGCCGCATGAGTCCGCTCCTTGCCTGCATTCCCGCGTGCCCCGCCTACCCACTGTGCCACAGGGCTTGGACTCCCCCAAGATGGTTAAAACCGGTTCTTGAATCCCGATTACTTGACAGAGGGGTCCTCGGGCATTAACGACTCCGCGGGCCGGACGATATCCGGCCCTTAGTTGTCTCGCGCGGGTCCTTGGCCTGGGGGTTCATCCCCCCGCCGCGCGACGCCCCCGACGCCCAGGTGGCGGAATTGGTAGACGCGCAGGTTTCAGGTACCTGTGGCCGAAAGGTCGTGGAAGTTCGAGTCTTCTCCTGGGCACCATCCCCATCGCCGCCCGAAGGCATGGGGCCTATACTAAGGCGGCAGCGCGCGGGCTTGCGCGCGCGGAGCGCGCACAACCAAGCAGCGGGGTTTTTCCGTGAAGACGAAGAAACCGGTCATCGAGGTTCATTGCGGCGACTTGCCGAAGGATATCGATTTCGGTCCCTCGGTCGCCATCGACACCGAGGCCCAGGGACTGCACCCGCGCCGCGACCGCCTGTGCGTGGTGCAACTGTCGGCCGGCGACGGCACGGCGCACCTGGTGCATTTTCCCAAGGCCGAGTACGCCGCCCCCAACCTGAAGGCGGTTCTGGCGGACAAGAAGATCGTCAAGATCTTTCACTTCGCCCGCTTCGACATCGGCATCATCCGCCAATACCTCGGCGTCATGGCGACGCCGATCTATTGCACCAAGATCGCGTCCAGGCTGGTGCGCACCTACACCGACCGCCACGGTCTCAAGGACCTGTGCAAGGAACTGCTCGGCGTCGAGTTGAGCAAGGAACAGCAGTCGTCGGATTGGGCGGCCGAAACCCTGAGTCCGGAACAGGTTCGCTATGCCGCCGCCGATGTCCTGCATTTGCACGCGCTCAAGAACAGGCTCGACGCCATGCTCGCGCGCGAGGGGCGCGGCCCGCTGGCCGAATCCTGCTTCCAATTCCTGCCGGTGCGCGCCGAACTCGACCGCGCCGGCTACGAGAACGACGACGTGTTCTCCCACATCTGAGGCCGCTTTCCTGTCCGCTAAGGCCCTTTTCGGCCTTGTTCTTTTTTGTTTCCGGGCAAGGCGGAATCCCCGGGCTTTCCGGGCCTTTTATTGACGAATCAGAGGGTTAGTAGCATACTGGAAAAGTTCTCCGGGTCGGACGCCCCTTTGGCCCGACCATTGCATGACCCCTAAACCGGGACGGCGCATGGCGACGACCAAGGCCCAAACGAAAACCGCCTCGGCGGAGACGGATTCCGGCATCCGCACCGCGAGGCGCGTGCTGGAGCTGGAAGCCGACGCGATCCGCGCGCTGGCCGCCGGACTCGGCCCCGGCTTCGCCGCCGCCCTCGACCTTCTCGCCGCCGTTTCGGGTCGCGTCATCGTCACGGGCATGGGCAAAAGCGGCCACATCGCGCGCAAGATCGCCGCGACCTTGGCCTCGACCGGCACGCCGGCGATGTTCATCCACCCGGCCGAGGCGAGTCACGGCGATCTCGGCATGATCACCGACAAGGACGCGCTGCTGGCTCTTTCCAATTCCGGCGAAACGGAGGAACTGGCCGACCTGGTGGCTTACACCAAGCGGTTCGCGATTCCCTTGATCGCCGTCACCGCGCGAACCGACAGCGCGCTGGCTCGCGCCGCGACCGTCGCGCTCGTCTATCCAAACGCGGACGAGGCCTGTCCGATGGGCCTCGCCCCCACCACCTCGACGACCTTGATGCTGGCGCTGGGCGACGCGCTGGCCGTCGCGTTGCTGGAACGCAAGGGCTTCTCCGCCGACGATTTCCGCCTGCTGCATCCCGGCGGCAAGCTGGGCCGCCGGCTGTTGCGCGTCGCCGACATCATGCACGGCGGCGCCCGCCTGCCGCTGGTGTCGCCCCGGACGCCGATGACCGAAACCCTGATCGAAATGACCGCCAAGAGCTTCGGCTGCGTCGGCGTGGTCGGCCCCGACGGCCGTCTCGCCGGCATCATCACCGACGGCGACATCCGCCGGCATATCGCCGATTCCGGCTTTCTCGCCCGCGCCGCCGGCGACGTCATGACCTGCGGCGCCAAAGCCATTACCCCCGACGCCTTGGCCAGCGAGGCTCTGCAAATCATGAACGCCGCCGCGATCACGAACCTGTTCGTGCTCGCGGACGGCCGCCCCGTCGGCATCCTGCACGTCCACGACTGCCTGCGCGCGGGCGTGGCCTGACGCCTCGATCGGGAATGTCGCGTCCAATGCCCACCGGCCCGGCCAAGCCCTCCGTCATTCCCCCCGGCATCCGTCCCCGCGCGGCGGCGGTCGAGGGACGCTCGTTCCTGTCGCTGCCGTTTCGCGGCGGCCGCTACAGCCGCTTCGTCGCGGTGACCAAACTGGCGTTGCCGTTGATGGCGGCGGCCCTGTTGGCGCTGGTGTGGGCGTGGCCGCATCTGCGCTCGACGGACCTGCGCTTCCGCATCGGCTTGTCCGACCTGGTGGCGCGCGAGGGTGCCGATCCCAACATGCTCAATCCCCGATACGTCGGAACCGACAACGACCGCCAGCCCTTTGCGCTGACCTCCGACGTCGCCCGCGTTTCGGCGACCGACCGCATGAAAATCGATCTCGAGCAGCCCAAGGGCGACATGAGCTTGAAGGACGGGACTTGGCTTCTGCTGACCGCGGAAACGGGCGTGTACGCCCGCGCCGACAAAACCCTCGACCTCGCCGGCGCCGTCAATTTATTCCACGACAGCGGCTACGAGATTCGAACCGACAAGGCGTTCGTCGACCTCGATCACGGCGCCGCCGAGGGGCGCACCCCGGTTCGCGGCCAGGGTCCGTTCGGCGATTTGCGTTCGGAAGGATTCCGCCTGGTCGACAAGGGCAGGGTGATCTACTTCACCGGCAAGGCGAAACTGGTCGTCTACCCCGGCTTCCGGGTGAACCCGTCATGATCCGCCGCGCCCGCCATGGACGCGCCGGCGCCCTTCTCGCCCTGTTGGTCGGGGCGGCCATGCTGTCGACGCCGGCACGGGCGCAGACTCTCAATTTCGGCGCGGGCGATTCCGATCAGCCGATCGAGGTTTTCGCCGACAACGGCATCGAGTGGCAGCAGGAGAATCTTCTTTTCATCGCGCGCGGCAACGCCCGCGCCGTTCGCGGCGCCGTCACGGTCCACGGCGACGAATTGCGCGCCTACTACCGCGAGAAAGCCGGGGGCGGCAACGAAATCCATCGCCTCGACGTCATCGGCCACGTCCGCATCGTTTCCGAAACCCAGGAAGGAACCGGCGAGCAGGCCGTCTACGACGTCGACAACGCGGTCATGGTGTTGTCCGGCGGCAAGCCCACCTTCGTCAGCGGCAACGACACAATCGTCGCCGATCGGCAGATCGAATACTGGGAAGGAAAGCAAATGGCGGTGGCGCGCGGCAACGCCGTCGCCACCCGCGAGGACCGTACCGTTCGCGGCGAAACACTGGCCGCCTATTTCCGCAAGGGCGCCGACGGCAAGACCACCGTCTTCCGCGTCGACGCCTTCGACCGGGTGCGGATCCGCACCGCGACCGAGACCGCCACCGGCGATCGCGGGGTCTACAACGTCGAAAGCGGTATCGCCACCCTGACCGGTTCGGTTAAGATCGACCGCGACGGTAGCGTCCTGACGGGGTGCCGGACCGAGGTCAACCTGAACACCAACGTCAGCAAGCTGTTCGCCTGCCCGCAGGACCGGGTTCGGGGCGTTTTCCAGCCCCAGGACGCGCAAAAGTCCGGTGTCAAGAAACCGAAGCAGAAACAGCCGGCGAAATCGTAATTCCAGGGAAGGCCCGGAACAGGAACCGCGCGATGACCGACCGTTCGAACCCGCCGCCCGCCTCGGCCCCCGCCGGCTCATCCGACCCGGCGTCGGGTCCGCGCCTGGTCGCCGACAATCGCGGATTGATCGCCGCCAACCTGGGCAAGCGCTTCAAGAAGCGTCCCGTGGTGCGCGGCGTGTCGCTCGCCATTCAACGCGGCGAGGTGGTCGGCCTGCTGGGTCCCAACGGCGCCGGCAAAACGACCTGCTTCTACATGATCACCGGCTTGATCCCGCCCGACTACGGCTCGATCGTGCTCGACGGCGAGGACATCACCGATCTGCCCATGTACCGCCGCGCCCGCGCCGGCATCGGCTATTTGCCGCAGGAAGCCTCGATCTTCCGCGGCCTGAACGTCGAGGAAAACATCCGCACCGTCCTTGAAACGGTCGAGCCCGTCCACGACCGCCGCGAGGCGGTCCTCGACGCGTTGCTCGCCGAATTCTCGATCACCCATTTGCGCCGCACGCCGGCGCTGGCCCTGTCGGGCGGCGAGCGGCGGCGCGTCGAGATCGCCCGCGCGCTCGCCTCCAATCCCCACTTCATCTTGCTGGACGAACCGTTCGCCGGCATCGATCCGATCGCCGTCGGCGACATCCGCGAATTGGTCTCCCACCTCAAGGATCGCGGCATCGGCGTCTTGATCACCGACCATAACGTCCGCGACACGCTCGATGTCATCGACCGGGCCTACATCATCCACGACGGCATGGTCCTGATGGAAGGCGGCCCGCGCGACATCGTCGGCAACGAGGACGTGCGTCGCGTCTACCTCGGCGACCGTTTCTCCCTATGATCCGCCCCCGGCAACCGTCCGGGGGGTGACGGACCGACGCCATGGCCCTGACTCCCCGCCTCGACCAACGCCAGACCCAGGCGCTCGTCATGACGCCGCAGTTGCAGCAGGCGATCAAGCTGCTGCAAATGTCGAATCTCGAGCTGGCCGCCTACGTCGCCCAGGAATTGGAACGCAACCCC
>CAYIQU010000011.1:0-13081 GCA_964365645.1 uncultured Hyphomicrobiales bacterium
GACGGGCGACGCCGACGAAGCCGTCGCCGCCTTTCGCCGCGCCGTCGAGATCGCGCCGCAGGCTTACGAGCCCCTGTTCCTGCTCGGCACCGCCCTGCGGCGCGCCGGCGGGGTGTTCGAGGCGGTCCAGACCCTGCGCGCCGGCGCGGCGGTCTTTCCCGATCGTTCCGATATTCACTATCAGTTCGGTCTCGCCCTCAAGGCCCAGGGGCGGCGCGCCGAGGCGTTGGATGCCTTCCACAAGGGCTTGGCGCTGGCGCCCAACGATA
Source organism: uncultured Hyphomicrobiales bacterium (assembly GCA_964365645.1). Lineage (GTDB taxonomy): Bacteria > Pseudomonadota > Alphaproteobacteria > Rhodospirillales > 2-12-FULL-67-15 > 2-12-FULL-67-15. The sequence goes on from CAYIQU010000011.1 coordinate 270, forward strand.
TCTTCCTGCGCGCGGCGGCGGATTCCCTGAAGACGGACATGGCCGGTCCGGGAGACGGCGCGGGGCACGCGCCGCGCACACGGCACGGCGGCCGCGTCGCGTTGTTCTTCTCCCGCCCGCAACATTACCCGGTCCTGCGACCTCTATTCGAGCGGCTGGCCGAACGCCATTGGCCGCTGATCAGCGGCGACTGGCGCGAAATCGCCGACTTCGCCCCGGATATGGTGGTGGCGTGCGAGCCGTTCCCGCGCGACATTCGCCGCCTCGTTCCCGGCGCGGCCGCGATTTTCATGCAGACGTCTTTCTTGTCGGCGTCGGCGCAGGGCCGCGCGGCGGCCGGCGCGGACATTGTCGTCGCCATCGGGCCCGAGGACCGCGAGCGGTTCGCCCAGGCCGGCCTGCCCGACGAACGAATCTGGACGGTGGGCGCGCCGTCGCTCGATCCCCTGGCGCGCGCGGCGGGTCCGCGCCCGACGTTTCTCGGCCAGGGATCGGCGCGGACGATCCTGTTCGCGCCGACCTTCCATCCCGCGCTGTCGGCCGCCCCCATGCTGGGCGCCCGCGCGGTCGAGCTTTTGCGCGGGGGGCGGCGGGACGTGAAGATCGTCATCAAGCCCCATCCCGTCACGTGCCTGCATCAGCCGCATTGGCTTTCCTGGTGGCGCTCGGCGACGGCGGACGAGACCGTCCGCCTCGTTGACGACCCGGCGGCCGATATTGTCCCCTTGCTCGTCGCCGCCGACGTGCTGGTGACGGATTGCTCCAACGTCATGTTCCAGTTCCTGCTCGCCGACCGGCCGATGGTGTTGATGGACAATCCCGACCGGTTCGGGGCGCGGGAAGTCTTCGATCCGACGGCGCCGGAATGGACGTTCCGATCCATCGGCGAGCGGGTGGAGCGGGCCGACGATCTCACCGGCGCGGTGTTTCGCGCCCTGGCCGCGCCCGAGGCGGCCAAGCCGGCCCGGGCGGAATGCCGGCGACGGCTTTACGGCGAGTTCGCCGACGATCGCGCCTTGGAACGGCTTCTGGAGCGAATCGGCCATGCGCTCGGGTGAGCGATTCGCGGGCTTTTCGCGGTGTAATCCGTTCCAATAGGCTCAAAATCTAGTAGTCCGACGTTCTTTCCGCGCCACATCTGGTCGTGTATCATCCGGGGGAATCGGAAGGCTGGCCTTTCGAGGGATAGGGAGCTTTTGCCAGGCATGACGGGCGCCAATCCACAGGATTTTTCCGCGAAAGCCGGTTTTCCGGCCGCGGACGAACTCGCTCCGACCCCGGAGGGACGGGAGAGGGAACGGACAACGATCGCGCCCTCGAAGCCGCTCGAGCCCGCGGCGTGGGTCGCGCCCGCGCATCTGCGCTATCGGCTGCCGCTGGCGGCGGGCGCGGTGCTGACGCTGGGCTGGCTCTATTTCAGCATTTCGGTGATCGGCAATTCCGTCGGCTGGTCGGAGCTTTCGCAGCTTCTGCCTCATGAACTGGGCGGATTGTTCGCCGGCGTCGCGACGCCGATCGCGCTGGCGTGGATGGTCATCGCCTTTTTCGAGCGCGGCCGTGAAATCCGGCGCGAGACCGAGGCGTTGCGCTGGCAGTTGAACCAGCTCGCTTACCCGACCGACCGGGCCGAAACGCGGCTCAAGGAAATCACCGAGAGCCTGCGTCGCCAGGCCCGCGAATTGACCCAGGCGACCGACGAGGCCGCGGCGCGCGCCGAAGCCGTCGGCGCCCTGATCAAGCGCCGGGCGCTGGAACTCTCGCGCGCGTCCGAGGACGCCGATCTGCGCGCCCATGCCGTGGCCGACGCGTTGCGGCGCCAAGTGGAGGACCTTCAGATTTCGTCGGAGCGCGCCGCGACCCGCGCCCGGGAAGTCGGCGACGTCCTGCACCAGAACGCCCAGGAGTTGACGGTCAGCGCCGACCGGGCGACGGCCCGGGCGGACGATCTGTCCGAGGTTCTGCGCCGGCGCAGCGAGGAACTCGCCGGCACCGCCAACGAGGCGGCCGCGCGCACCCGCGAGGCGACCGAGGTTTTCACGGAACGGGGCCGCCAATTCGCCGCCGTTTCCGAGGAAGCCACCGGGCGGGCCAAGGACGCGGGCGAACGCCTGTTCGAGCGGGCCGAGTCCCTGCTCGGGGCGTCCGAGGACGTCAGCGGCAAGGTTCGTCTCAGCGCCGATTTGCTCCACAACCACGCCCAGGAAATGAGCCAGCGCCTGGAGCGGGCCACCGACCAGACGGAATTGATGCGCGACGGCCTCAAGCGCCAGATCGAGGATCTGGACGTCGTGGGAACGACCGTTTCCACCCGCACCGCCGAGATCGAGTCGAGCCTGGAGCGCCAGACCCGCGTCTTGATCGAGACCTCGACCGAGGCCGGCGAAAACGTCTCCGCCGTCAGCGAGGCCATGCGCGAACAGGCCCGCAATCTGGAAATGACCGCCGATCGGATCGCCGAACGGGTCAAGGGCGCGGGCGAGACCATGCAGATGCAGGCTCGCACCATGACCGAGGCGGCGGACACGACCACGACCCGGGCGGCGACCGTCGGGGATTCCTTGCGCCGGATTACGCAGGACCTGGGCGTCGCCTCCGACCGGCTTTTGGTCGAGGTCGCGCGGGTGGGCGAGGCCCTCGACGGCCGCTCCGCCGTTCTGTCGCGCACGGCGGACGAAATGGTCGCCCGGCTGGGCGGCGCGGGCGAGGCGATCGGCCAACAGGCCGATGCCCTCAATCAACTTTCGACCCAGAGCATCCAGCGCCTGGGCGCGGTGGGCGACACGCTGCGGCAGCGGTCCGAGGACTTGGGCCAGGCGGCGGAGCGGGCCAGTGGGCGCCTGGCCTCGCTGGTGGTGGGCGCGCAAAAGGGCGCGGTCGACATCGCGCGCGCCGCCGAACAGGGATCGACGGCCATCGGCACGGCGACCCGGGCGCTCGACCAGGGCGCGGCGGGCCTGGACGCAAGCGTGGGCAAGGCGTCCCAGCTCGCGGACGACTTCGAACGCAAGCTCGGTCTTCTCGACCGGACGACGGCGGACGCGCTCGCCCGCGTCGACGGCGCCGCCGACTCCCTGCAACGGCGCACGGAAGAAACCGCCGTCGCGGTCGGCCGGGCGACGGAAGATATCGCTTCCGTCACCCGCGCGCTCGTTCAACAAGCGGACAAGCTCGCCGAAGCCGGCGGGCGCGTCGCCAAGACCCTCGACGAAAACGCCGCTGTTCTTCAGACGCGCACCGAAGATATCGAATCCTCGGGCGATTTGGCCGAAGCCCGGATGCAGGGCGTCATCGAGGAGATGCGCCGCTGCCTCAAGGAGTTGTCGGCCGCTTCCGACGAGGCCCAAGGCAAGCTCGGCGCCATGACCGAGACGCTGGCGACCAGCGCCGACGGCCTGGGCACCACCGGCGAACGCGCGACCGGCGCGCTGGCCGACGTTTCCGAGGCATTGCAGGATCGCTCCCGCGAAGCGGCGGCGGCGGTGGAACGGGCGACCGATCTGCTCGAACTCATGGCTGCGGCCATGCGCCGCCAGGCCGACGATCTGATGGCCGTTTCCGATAAAACCGCGGATCGGGTCGGCGTGTTGGGCGAGGCCTACCAGGGGCAAAGCCATCGTCTGTCGCAGGTGGCCGAGGATACCGTCCGGCAGCTCGGCCTCGCCGGCGAGGCGGTCGAGGAACAACGGCGCGCGTTGACGGCGTCGGCGGAACAGGGCGTGGCGCGCCTACGGGACGCGACCGCGGAAATGAAATCCGGGACCGGCGAGTTGTCCTCGTCCTCGGAATTGGCCGAAGGGCGAATTCGCAACGTCACCGCTGTTCTCAAGGACGGCGTCGACGGCGTCGAGACGGCCGGCGCCGAGGTCGCGCGCCGCATGGACGCGCTGGCCGCCGGCATCCGCCAGAGCCGCGAGGAAATGACCTCGACCACCGAGCAGACGGAAACTCGTGTCGCCCGCATCGCCGATATCCTGCGCCAGCGGGCGCAGGACTTGTCGGCGGTTCACGCCGCGGCGATGTCGCATGTGCGCTCGTTCTCGGACGTGCTGCACGAACACGCGGCGGCGGTGGCGGCGGCCTCGGACGAAGCGTCGACGCGCATGGCCAAGGCCGGCGAAAGCCTGCAACAGGGCGCGGGCATTGTCGTCGACGTTTCCGATCGCGGCACGAAGGCGATCCAGATCGCCGCCGCGGCCTTCCAGCAAAACGCCGAGAGCATCGGACTCGCCGCGCAAAAGGCGACCGGCGACATGGATCAGGCGGCGGCGCAGTTGCGCGGCGGCGCCGGGCACCTCGCCGAATTGACGCGCCAGATCGCCGGCGAACTGAAAGAAGCGAGCCAAGGCCTTCTCCAGCGCACCGAGGACGTCGGCCTCGTCGCGCGCCGTTCCGCGTCCGAGGCGGCGGAGGCGGCCCGCGTGGTCGCCGAACGAATCCAAGACCTGGACGCCCGCACCAAGGCGACGACCCTCGATCTCGATCGGGGCAGCGAGGCATTGACCCGCCGCAGCGAGGACTTGGCGGCGACGGCGGAGCAAGGCGCGGCGCGGCTGGCCCGCTTGAGCGATCTGTTCCGCCAGCGGGTCCAGGAAGTCAGCGCCAAGAGCGAGGATATCGTCGCCCGCATGGGCGCGAACACCGGCGCCTTGCGCGGCCAGCTGCACGAATTGGCCGGCCAGTACACGCACACCGAACGCGCCGTCGCCAACCTGGGCGAAACCCTGGTGCGGCGGGCCGAGGAAATCGGCGGCATGTCGCGCCAAGCCCTCGACCAGGTGGCGTCCTGGACCCAGGTCGCGCGCAGCGCCGAGGCCATCGCCGCCAATTCCGAGCGGGTCTCGGAACAGGCGCGCCAGATCGGCGAGGGATTGCAGCGCCAGACGACGGACATGCGGGAAGCCTCGCGCGAGGCGCAAGAGGTCCTGCGCGTCCTCAACGAGCGTCGCCGCCAGGCCGGCGTTCAGGAATTCCTGCGCGACGCGACGTTCGTCATGGAGAAGCTGCAATCCGTCGCCGTCGACATGAACCGCATCTTGGAAACCGAAATAACCGAAGAGGACTGGCGGCGCTACACCAAGGGCGAGAAGGGCATTTTCGTCCGCAAGATGCTGGGGATGCGCGAGAAGTCCCGCTTGGCCGCGATCGCCCAGAAATTCCAGGACGACGGCGATTTCCGCGAATACGTGAACCGCTACATCGCGCAGTTCGAGAATATGCTCGGCGAAGCGAAGAAGCGCGATATCGACGGCGTTCTCGCCACGACGTTCCTGACCGCGGACATCGGCAAGGTCTATATGCTGCTGACCCGCGCGCTGGGCCGCGACGCCTGACGCGCTTTTTCTTGAACGAACGAACGTGGTGACGACAACGTGAGCGCGATGGCGGACCCGACCGACGACCCCCGCCGGCGCCGCATCGTCGCCGTTTGGCTGTTCGTCGTTTGCGTTTGCGTTTACCTGATGATCGTCCTCGGCGGCGCGACCCGCCTGACGGAATCCGGCCTGTCCATCGTCGAATGGAAGCTGGTCATGGGATCGCTGCCCCCGTTCAGCGAGGCGGACTGGCAACAGGTGTTCGCCGAATACCGAACCTCGCCGCAATACCAGCAGATCAACCGGGGCATGTCGCTCGACGAGTTCAAGGGAATCTTTTGGCTCGAATTCATTCATCGCTTGTGGGGCCGGCTGATCGGCTTGGTTTACGCGTTGCCGTTGGCGTTCTTCTGGTGGCGGGGCTGGGTGAACGGCGCTTTGAAGGGCAAGCTCGCGTTCGCCCTGCTGCTCGGCGCGGGGCAGGGACTGCTCGGCTGGCTGATGGTGAAAAGCGGACTGGTCGACGATCCCCGCGTCAGTCCCTATCGGCTGATGGCCCACCTCGGCCTCGGCGTTTTGATTTACGGCTATTTGTTTTGGGTCGCCGCCAGCCTTATCCCCGGCCCCGGCGTGGGGAAGGGCGACGCGACGATCGCTCGCCGCGCGCTGGCCCTGGCGGCGCTGGTGTTCGTGACCGCGCTCTCGGGCGCGCTGGTGGCCGGTCTCGATGCCGGCATGGCCTACAACACGTTTCCGTTGATGGCCGGGCGCTTGATTCCCGACAATTATCTTGCCCAGGGGGCGACGCTCGCCACCATGTTCGAGAACATCGCCGCGGTGCAGTTCAACCATCGCGTTCTGGCGACGGTGACGGTCGCGGCGGCGGTTCTGTTCGGGCTTAACCTGCGCCGAGCCCCGGCCGGTTCGGGCCTGAGATCGGCGATCGCGTTGGTACCGCTGGCGGGGGCTCTTCAGTACTCCTTGGGGATCGCGACCCTTTTGCTGCACGTTCCGGTAAGCCTGGGCGTCGCCCACCAGGGGATGGCGGTCCTGTTGCTGACGGCCGCCCTGTGGGCGGCGCGGGTCGCGTGGATACGCGCCTAAAAGGGGCCATTGGCCCTTTGCAAACCGCCCTCAACGGGGCAAACTAGGCCATGGATCGACCACCGAGAGAGACCCCGGTTGAAGGGGCGACAGGAAGAGGACGATGAGCGCGCAAAAATACCGCTTGGTGACCCGCAGCGATTTCGACGGCCTGGTGTGCGCCGTCCTTTTGCGTGAACTGGGGATGATCGAGGACATCAAGTTCGTTCATCCCAAGGACATGCAGGACGGCACCATCCTGATTTCGGATTCGGACATCACCACCAATCTGCCCTACGTGAAGGGCGTTCATTTCGCCTTCGACCATCACGCCTCGGAATTGATCCGGCTGAAGGACAAGCCGACCAACTACATCACCGATCCCAAGGCGCCGTCCGCCGCGCGGGTGGTCTACAACTACTACGGCGGCAAGAAGAAGTTCCCCCGCATTTCCGATGAAATGATGGCGGCGGTGGACAAGGGCGATTCCGCCCAGTACAGCCAGGACGATATCCTCAATCCGAAGGGGTGGTCGTTGCTGAACTTCCTGATGGACTCGCGGACCGGCCTCGGCCGGTTCAAGGATTTCACCGTGTCCAACTATCAGCTGATGATGCAGTTGATCGATTATTGCCGCGACCATCCGATCGACATGATCTTGTCGCTTCCCGACGTCAAGGAGCGGGTGGATCTCTATCGCAGCCATCAGGACAAGTTCAAGGATCAGATCCGGCGCTGTTCCGTCGTCCACAAGAATCTTGTCATTATCGATCTGCGCAAGGAAGAAACCGTCTACGCCGGAAACCGGTTCATGATTTACGCGCTCCATCCCGGCTGCAACATCTCGATCCATGCGCTGTGGGGACTCAACCAGTTGAACACGGTCTTCGCCGTCGGCAAGTCGATCGTCAACCGGAGCTCGAAAACCAACATCGGCGAGTTGATGTTGAAATACGGCGGCGGCGGCCACGCCAACGCGGGCACCTGCCAGATCGACAACGACGCCGCCGAGGACGTCCTTAAGGAACTGATCGCCAAGATCACGGCCGACGGTTGACCATGCTGCGTACCGCGCGAAAAGGGCTGCGATCGGCAATCCCGGCCATCGCGGCGGGGGCCGCCCTGGGGGCGCTGGTCGGGTGCGCGGCGGGCAATGGGCCGCTGGCGCCGTGGCTGCGCCAAGGCGAGAACGCCGCCCTTTCCACCGAGAGCAAGCGGGAACTGGAACGCTTCAACGTCGTTTTGCGGAAGGCATCCGGCGACGCTTCGGATTCCCGGGCCGAAACCCATTTCGCCGACGCCTTCAAGCGGATCAGGGTCAGCTATGTTCGCGAGATTCGCGACGCGGACATGGTCGAGGCCGCGATCCGCGGCGTCGAGGAACGGAAGAACGCCTCGCCGAAGCCGGATACCTTTCACTTGGCGGAAGCGGGCTTGCGGACGATGGTGGCGAGCCTCGATCCTCATTCGGCGTATCTGAACGCGGACGAATTTCGCGACAGCTTCGTCAGCACCCGCAGCGAATTCGGCGGCATCGGAATCGAAATCGCCGCCGAGGACGACTTAGTCAAGGTCGTCGCCCCGATCGAGGACACGCCCGCGTCTCGCGCCGGCATCAAGGCCGGAGACTTCATCACCCACGTCGACGGCGAGGCGGTCAAGGGCAAGGGCTTGATGTACGCGGTCAACAAGATGCGCGGGCCCTCGGGATCGGAAATCCGCTTGACCATCTTGCGCGCCGGCACGTCCTTCGAGGCGCGCCTCATCCGCGCGGTGATCAAGGTTCGTTCGGTGCGGACGGAAATCATCGACGACGTCGGCTATATCCGTATCACCCGTTTCATCGAGAAGGTCGACGACAGCCTGGAGCAGGCGATGGCGGACGTCCGCCGGCGACTGGGCGACAAGATGCGCGGAATCGTCCTCGACCTGCGCAACAACCCCGGCGGCCTTCTCGAGCAATCGGTGACGGTCGCGGATTTCTTCCTCGATTCCGGCGCGATCGTGACCGTGAAGGGCCAGCGCGGCGGCGGCCGGGTCTACGAGGCGACGCGCGGCGATTTGGCCCGCGGCGTCCCGATGGTGATCTTGATCAATAACGGCTCGGCGTCGGCGTCCGAGATCGTCGCCTCGGCCCTGCAATACCACGGCCGCGCGGTGGTGATGGGCGGGCAATCCTTCGGCAAGGGCTCGGTCCAGACCGTCGCGCCGCTGCCGCTCGAGGGCGCCTTGCGCCTGACGACGTCGCTGTACTACGCGCCTTCGGGCGAAACCATCCAGGCCCGGGGCATCGAGCCGGACATCGAACTGATCGAAACACCCGCTCCCGACGCGGCGCCGGCCAAGCCTGCGGACGGCAAGGAAACGTCGCCCGCCGCGCGCCGGCGCGAGGCCGATCTGCCCGGCGCCATCGTTCCCCGGAGCGGAGTCTCGGCCCGGGGCCACCAAAGCGTTCCCGAAAGCCGGTGCCGGCCGGTGGGCGAACGACAGGACCGGCAGGTCGGCTGCGCGGTGGAGCTTTTGCAGGCCGGATCGGCGGGAAAGTTCCTGGCGGCCGTCGGCGCGCGCCCGGCCATGTGAAGGGCCGCCGGGGGACGGCGGCGACCTTTCCTCAAATAAGCTCAGGCCTTTGTCTTTGTCGGGCGGCCGGCAAAATTCTAAAAATACAAACAAAATCAATGCAGTAACCCTTTTTTGGGCTGCCCGATCGGTATGGGACGGCGGCGTCGTCCCTTGATTTGGCGGCAACGGTTGGCCGGCCTTCGGGACCGGCTTACTTTTCTCTCGTCCCGAAAGGGGCGGGCCGGGAGTCCCCTGTCCGCGGCGGGACCCGATTTAGAGGAACAGGACCATGATGGACGGCATCACCACCGAACTGACCTTGAGCGCCGGCACCGGCGGCGACGTCGTTCTGCCTCAGGGCCTTTCGCTCACCAGCGCGGATTTCACGCAGCAGGGGTCCGACTTGGTCCTGAATTTCCCGGACGGGACCCAGGTGAAGGTTGACGGCTACTTCGATCAGCCCAACCCGCCACAAATCGTGTCGGCCGACGGCGCCCAGGTGCCCGGCAACGTCGTGGCGCAACTGGTCGGCGGCGCGGACGCGCTCGCCCATAACACCCTTCAGGGCGACGCCGGCGCCGATATCCTGGCCTCGCTCGGCAATGCCGAGGGTTCGATCATCGCCGGCTCCGACGGCGCCCCCATCGGCCAAGTGCAGAACCTGTCGGGCTCGGTCTTCGCCATCCGTCCGGACGGCACGCGGGTCGAGTTGCAGGTCGGCGCCCCGGTCTTCCAGGGCGACGTTCTCGAATCGGGCGCCGACGGCGCCATCGGCGTCATGCTCGCCGACCAGACGACCTTCTCCATGGGCGATAACGGCAAGATGGTCCTCGACGAGATGATCTACGATCCCTCCAACCAGACGGGATCGGTGCAGATGTCCGTCGTGCAGGGCGTGTTCACCTTCGTCAGCGGCCAGGTCGCCAAGACCGACCCCGACGCCATGGCCCTGAAGACCCCGGTCGCCACCATCGGTATCCGCGGCACCCAAGTCGGCATCGATATCGCCGACGGCAAGACCATGAACATCGTGCTGATGGAGGAAAAAGACGGATTCGTCGGCGAGGTCGTCATCGCCAACGCCGGCGGCGTGCGCGTCATGAACAGCGCCAGCGATTTCACCTCGGTCGCCAGCTTCAGCACCGTGGCCCTGCCGGTGACGAAGATGGAAACGTCGAACATGGTGCAGACCTTCGCGCCGGCCCTGAAATCGCTGCCGCTCACCGGCGCCAGCCAGAACGACTTCGGCCTTCAGGGCAACATCAAGCAAGGGACGCCGGGCACCCAGTTGGGCGCCCAACAGGCTGCCGCGGCCGAGCAATTGGCCCAGTTCACGACCGCGGCCGGAGCCCAGCAGCAGACGTCCGAGGTGATCAAAACGGTCTCCGGCGACTATACCGACGGTGAGCGTATCAGCGCCATCGACGCCGGCACGCTCTTCGGCACCACCGCGGTCGCGGGCGATACCGCCGCCGATGGGTCGCGCATCGATCAAATCATCGTGCCCCAGGTCGCCGTCGAGCCGCCGCCGGAAGGCGTGACCGGTTCCTTTCGCTATGACGGCGGCGTCAAGACACTGGTCGGCACGGTGTCCGGGGATTTCGACGGCAGTAAACTCGACTACAACATGGATTTGACCGGCAGCGGCGCCGACAACACGATCCTGACCGGCTCCGGCAGCGACATCATTCGCGGCGGCGACGGCAACGACACCCTGGTCGGCGGCGCGGGCAACGACTGGCTCTATGGCGAAGCCGGCAACGATACTCTGACCGGCGGCGCCGGCAACGATTACCTGGACGGCGGCCTGGGCGACGACACGATCGTCGCCGCGCCGGGTTCCGGGAATGACACCTATATCGGCGGCGGCGGCAACGACTGGGTCGATTACACCGATACCAAGCAGAGTCTGTTCATCAGCCTGGCGCAGGGGGTTGCCTCCGGGCAGGGGACGGTTGATGATTTTCTGCAAGATATCATTAGCAGATCCGGCCTTAATCCCGCCCCTGGCACCGGGAGTGGAACCGGCGACGGCACCGGCGCCGGCGACGATATCGGCACCGATACGCTCTCCGGGATCGAAAACGTCCGTGGCGGCTCGGGCAACGACATCATCATCGGCGACGACGGCGCCAACACCCTTGATGGCGGCGCGGGCAATGACGTGCTCGCGGGCGGCGGCGGCGACGACGTCCTTGTCGGCGGCAGCGGCAGCGATATCCTGGTCGGCGGCACGGGCGGCGATACGCTTGTGGGTGGAGACGGATTCGATATCGCCGCGTTCGAGGGCAAGCTTGCCGATTATACCATCACCATCGGCGCGGGCGGCGAGATCATTATCACCGGATCGGATGGAGCGGCGGACACGCTCACCGGCATCGAAGTACTGGACTTCACCGACGTTAACTTGGACACCAGCGACCAGACGGCGGGCGGCGTGGATTTCACCGTCGCGAATGCCGCAGGTAACGAGGATACGGCTATCCCGCTGGACATTCGGACGGCGCTGGCCGACACCGACGGCTCCGAAACCCTTTCCAGCATTACAATTGCCGGGCTTCCGGATGGCGCGGTCCTGTCGGCGGGTACCCATAACGCCGACGGCACCTGGACCTTGACGGCCGATCAACTGACCGGCCTGACCGTTACGCCGCCGCGGGATTATTTCGGCGAGATGAACCTGACCGTTGCGGCGACCGCGACCGAGGCCGTCGGCGGCGCATCCGTGACTTCGTCCGCTTCCTTCACCGTATCCGTGGCGGACGTTCCGGAATCCGTGACTCCGCCGACGGTGACGGTCGATCCGGCGACGGGCAACGAAGACTCGACGATTTCCCTCCGTATCACGGTCGAGCCGGCCGATTCGAACACCACGATCACCATCGCTGGCGTGCCCGACGGCGCGACCCTGTCGGTGGGTACCCATAACGCGGATGGCACCTGGACGTTGACGGCCGATCAACTCGTCGGGCTGACTCTGACCCCGGCGGACGATTCGGCGGCCGACTTCAGCCTGACCGTCACGGCGACGGCGCACGGCGGCGATGGTTCCAGCGCGACCTCCGACCCGACCAGCCTGGGCGTGACGGTGGTCGCGGTGGCCGACGATCCGACGCTTAACGTCACGGTTGGCGACGCGATCGTCGTTGACGATCGTGGCCACGGCAACGACGCTGATCAATCCGATGGTTCCAATCCGACCGGTGGCAGCGGCGGCCAGGGCCAAGGCCAGGGTCACGAGGAAGGGACCTTCTACCCGCTCAACATTTCCACCGGCCTGAACGACACGGACGGCTCCGAGACTCTGTCCGGCGTCACCATCGCCGGTCTGCCGGGGGGCGCCAGGCTCCAGATCGGCACGGATGATCCTGTCGTTCTGCAACCTAACGCGGACGGCACCTATACCCTGACGGCGGGTCAACTTGCCGGGCTTTATCTCTTCGTGCCCGAAGACGTCGAGAATGACTTCTCGCTGACCGTCAGCGTGACCGCAATCGAGGCCGAAGGCGACACGTCGACCACGTCCACTTCCGTCGTGTTCGGCGTCGATCACGACGCCAGCGCTCCGACCCTGACGGTCTCGGACGCCTCGGGCACCGAGGACGGCGGCGCGATTGTGCTCAACATCGGCGCGGCGCTGACCGATACCGACGGCTCCGAGGCTCTTTCCATCACCATCGCCGGGCTGCCTGAAGGCGCGGTTCTTTCGGCTGGAACCCACAACGCGGATGGCAGCTATACGCTGACGCCCGCGCAGTTGACGGGCCTGACCATGACCCCGCCCGAAGACTTCGGCGGCGAGATCAACCTGCGGGTGACGGCGACCTCGACCGAGGTCAACGGCGATGAAACGAC
>CAYIQU010000012.1:0-13076 GCA_964365645.1 uncultured Hyphomicrobiales bacterium
CCGCCGCGATTGATGGTCACCGAACCGCCGTTGAAGCTTCGCGGCGCCGGCGCCGTTTCCTGCGGCGAGGCCTTGCGCCGACGGAACAGCGAACTCAACGCCCCGCTGACCTTCATGTCCGAGGTGAATTCGCCTTCGCGCGTGTCCTTGTCCTTCTTGCCGACGCTGCGCAGAACCAAGGACAGCTTGCCCATCTGGCCGGCGAGGATCAGGACTTCGGCCTGTTCGGCGGTGGCCTCGATCGTCGCGGTCTTGCCCACCAGCTTGGTCCCTTCCTTGTCTTCCTTGCCGCTCATGCGCGTGGTGGCCTGATCGATGGCCAGCAGCTTGACGTTTTCCAGGACCGTCTCGGCGGTGTAGCGAAGAAATTCATTCGACATTTTGGCGCGCTCGCCGCCCGCGCGCGCCATGTCCGCCGACATGATGACGTCGACGTAATCCCCGGGAGAGGCGAGTCCGGCCACCGAGCTTTCCGCCGTGACGTTGATCGTCACCGCGCGCATGCCGGGATCGAGCATTCCGGCGAGCTTGCCCCCTTTTTCGGGTTTGTAGACGGAGGTCCGGCCGAGCGGCTGTCCGGTGGCGATTTCGTAGCGGGCGATCTGGCCCAGCAATTCCTTGGACGGATCGGACTTGTCCGTCCGGACGAACGTATCCTTGCCGACGATCGTCTTCGGCCATTTGTCGAAACGGAAATCATCGGCGACCAGAACCGTCCCCGCCCCGATCGGGCGGGCGGCGACCAGAACCTGGGCGGTGTCGACCGCCTCGGCCGATTTCATCGCCCGCGCGACCTGGCTTTGCATCAGGCTCCGGACGGAAAAAACCGCGCCGAGCGCAACGGCGCCGGCGACAAAAATCATGATAAGCGTCGTTGGTCGCATCGCTTTGGAACCGTACTCTCGAACACACGCGCCGCCACACTTGCCCCCGACGCCCCGGAAACCTTACAGGCGCCTGACCGCCGGAAGAACGAGGATTGAAAGCTAAAGCTAAATCATTATTACGCAAAAGAAAAAAGAGAACACGGACTCAATTGACACCCATAAGATCGACTCGATTTCATCCACACGCCACGTCCCCCAGACCCTTAACCATGTCGGGCCGGAAAATCGCCAAAAGCATCAGTAAATTCAAGCCATAAGGGCCGGAAAGAGTTTTCGGAGCCAAAAATCGAACCCGGCCACGGCCAGGGCGACGCCATAGGGAACCTTGAGTTGGGCCGGCCCCGTATCGGGATCGCGAATTTCCCCCCGCCTTCGCCATTGGGCCACCCCCCAGACGACGGCGGAAACCAGCCCACCCATCAAGGCCATGACGAAAACCAGGCGCAACGAGTCGAAGGTCCAGCCGGACCAGAGGATCAACGCGCTCAATAGTTTGGCATCCCCGCCGCCGGCACAGCCCAGGAAATACACCCCCATTCCCACCAGCAAGGCGATCCCGCCGGCGCCCATGTGCCCCCACAAACCGTCCAGGGGCACCTGCCCCGCCGCGACCGCGACGACGAACAAGCCGACGAACGCCGCGGTCAGGCCGTTGGGAATGCGATACAGTCGCGCATCCCACCAAATCGTTGCCGCCAGCAGCCCAAGAAAAGCCAGCGTGACGGCAAACTCGATCGCGGTCGCCATGAGTGCCCCCGTTTGCCCGCCGGAGCCTACTAAGCCTTGCCCCGGCTAACAAACGGAAACGCCTTGGTGTTTTATCTCAAGGCGGTCGACACCGAGGTGAAGACAGCGACCAGGTCGGTACCGACCGTCGTGACAATACCGATGATGACCACCGCGATCAGCGCCGCGATCAGGCCGTATTCGATGGCCGTCGCACCGCTGTCGTCGCGCCAGAATGTCGATATCCTCGTCATGGTCGTTCTCCTTTTTTCCAGATAAACAGGCGCTATTCCGCCCTCTTCGCCGGCCGAGGCGTTTCTTCCGCGGCGTCGACAGTGGCATCGCGCTGATGGGATAGCTGAGCGTCGGAGCATCGCGTTTTTATGTGATTGCCACGCACCTCGAGAGCGAACGCAGCCTACGACGAAGGGGCGCCGGCGACAGTGATCGCCGTTACAGCCCGCTTGTGACGGCCGCCACACGGCCGTTCCCGGTTTTCAGCACAAAAAAACGGCCCCCGTCTTCAAAGACAGTCGCGGAAGCCGGAAACGAATCCGCCGGAGCCCCATGGAGCTCCGGCGGACCGACGGAAAAAATCGCGCGCCGGCTTATCTCAAGGCGGTCGATACCGAGGTGAAGACAGCGACCAAGTCGGTGCCGACCGTCGTGACAATACCGATGATGACCACCGCGATCAGCGCCGCGATCAGGCCGTATTCGATGGCCGTCGCACCGCTGTCGTCGCGAAAGAATTTCAAAACCTTGGACATGCTCGTTCTCCTTGGATATTCGGTTGCGGAAGTTACCCGTCCCCTCCCTCTCGCGTTTTGTTTGCCCGCAATCACGCGAACATGCGTCGAGGAAACGTCGCATCGGATGCAATATTAGCAAATGTTCGACATACGTCACAACATGGATTTTCCCGCCAATATGGGGCTATCGCTTTCTAATGATTGCATTTCCGGGGATGGTTAATGACGGGATGGGATTTCCCCATGGTTCCGAGATTCGTCGTCGGCTATGCGATGCACGGCCAGCGCCAAGAGCACGACGGCGGCGCCGGCGGACAAAAACGCCGTCCATTGCCGCGCCACTTGAGTCCCATGAGCCCGATGGTCAATCCCAGAACCAAGCCGACCAGAATCAGCGCGGGATAATGGGTGGCGCGCTCCCGGGTCAGCCATCGCCCATCGCGCACCCCCGCCCAAAAGCGCCGTAGCCATTCCATCCCGTGTTCCTTTCGGATGCCCTTATGCCGGCGAAGTTTGTCCTGGCTCAACAAGCCCTTAAAGGGGCTTTTTCACCCAAGCGACGGGGTTTCCTCCCGGCCGGTTCTGTCGTAGCATTGCCGCCGATGAAGGGGAACTCGCTCCCGGATCGCCCTGGGCCTTCCGGCGTGAGCGTTAGCGGTTACATGGCTTCGAAAAACGAACACCATCTTTCGAGCGTCTCCTTGTTCGCCGACCTCGCCCCCGACGAAATCCGGGAGGTCGAGTCGGTGGCGAAGTGGCACGAAGTCCCGGCCGGCGAAACCATCTTCGACCAGGAGAACGATACCCTCGAGGTTTTCTGCGTCGTTTCGGGCGCCGTGCGAATCTTGACCATCGTCGGCGACCGCGATGTCACGCTGGCCGAAATCCAGGCCGGCAACGTCTTCGGCGAAATCGCCGCCATCGACAACCTGCCCCGCTCGGCCAAGGCGGTGGCGACCGCCGACAGCGTTCTCGCCTCGATCGAAGGCCCGGCCTTCACCCGGCTGATGCTCAAGTATCCCTCCATCTCCATCAAGGTGATCAAGCGGCTGGCGCGGGTCGTGCGCGGCCTCGACAAGCGGGTCACCACGCTGAGCACGCTGACCGAGGAACAACGGGTCGTCATCGAGATCCTGCGTATTTCCGAACCCGATCCCAAGATTCTGAACGGCTGGTACATTCCGACCATGCCCGTCCATTCCGACATCGCCGGCTGGGCCGGAACCAGCCGCGACGTCGTCGCCCAGACCATCGGCAAGCTCGCCCGCGACGGCGTGGTCAAGCGCCGGGGCATGGCGATGGTGATCTGCGATTGGCCGCAGCTTCAACTGATCGGCAAGGTCTCGGCCGCGCGCGACTAACCGGCCGGCACGCGGCAAGGGAACGCGCTAAAACGCGCTCGCGACGCTGCTCCACAGGCCGGCGACGGTTCCCCCGAGGGTCTGCACCGCGCCGTAGATCACGATCGAGAGCAACCCCGCGATCAAGGCATACTCGATCGAGGTCGCGCCCGCATCGTCACGGAAAAAATCGAGCATCGTGGCCCCACCCGCCTTCGGGCGGCGATCTTAGCCTTTTCCCGGGACGACGCCAAAGGGGACCAGCCAAGCCAGCCCCGCGACCGTCCCGGACCGGGGGCGGTATTCGCACCCGATCCAGCCCTCGTAGCCGGATTCGTCGATCAACTGGAAGAGATCGGCATAAGAGATGTCGGACGGGATCGGCTCGTGCCGGCCGGGAACGCCCGCGATCTGGACATGGGCGATCCGCCCGCGATGGGCCAGGAAGGTCTCGGCCAAAGGCTCGCCGGTCATGCGGGCGTGGTAGACGTCGTACTGGAGATACAGGTTCGGATGGCCGACGGCATCCAGGATCGCCGCCGCTTGGTCCATGCGATTGAGGAAGTATCCCGGCGCGTCGTGGGCGTTCAGGGGTTCGATCAGCACGCGCACGCCCGCCGCCGCCGCTTGTTCGGCCGCCAGGCGAAGATTGGCGATGTAGGTTTTCTCGGCTTCGGCCGGGTTCGTGTCCTCGGGCACGACGCCGGCCAGGACGTGAAGCCGCGAACAGCGCGCCGCGCGGGCGTAGGCCAATCCGCGATCGAGGGATTCGCGGAACGCCGCCTCGCGGCCCGGCAAGGCGGCGAAACCCCGCTCGCCCTTCTCCCAATCGCCGGCCGGGGCGTTGAGCAGAACCATCTCCAGCCCGGCGTCGCTCAGCAGCCGGGCGATCTCCAGGGCGGCGAGGCCGTAGGGCAGTTGACATTCGACGCCGCGAAAGCCCGCCCGCCGCGCCAGCGCGAAGCGTTCCGGCAACGGCGCCTCGGCGAACAGCATCATCAGGCTGGCGGCGAAACGAGGCATGGGCGATTAAATCTTCCGCGTTCCGAACCGCTCGCGGATTTCCGCCGCGATGGCGTCGGCCGCGTTCAACTTGGGATGGCTCCAGGGAACATAGGACGACGTTTCCGCCAGCGGCCGGGCCATGCCGCTTTCGTACAACGCCGCGTGCAGGCGCGCGTACTTAGGCGTGATGAATTCATCGCGCGCGTAGATGTAGACCGGCGCCCCCGTCGCGCAGGCTTCCGAGCACATGGACATGGACTCGCCGGTGACGATCACCGCGTCCGCCAGGGCCAGATAGCCGAGGTAGGGATTCTCGCCGCCCTGGTCCCAGCGATGGACATGGGACGGAACCGTCAGCGTGCCCAGGAACGATTCCAAGGCCGCGGGATCGGTGCGGCGACTGGTGGTGACGAGCAGCGATCCGCCCGCGCCCTTCGCCAACGCGTCGGCGCGCCGGCCAAGCTCGGCCAAAAGCGCCGCGCCTAGCGCGCGTCCCTTGGTTCCGCCGCCGACCAGAAGCGCGAACCACGGTTTCGGCAGATGGGCGAAGCGCGGCCGCCAAATATCCGCCGCCACGGCCAGCGTTTCGGGACGAATCCGGTGGGGCGCCCCGGTCACGGTCAAAACATTGGGCGCCAAGGTCGGCCGATCGTGACGAGGAACGGCGATGAGATCGAACGCGTCCCGGCCCGGCCCGCCGGGGTCCATGATGTGAACGAGGAACGTCCGCCCGCCGGAGAGTTTCTTGATGCGGCGCGAAACAGGCGCGACGCGACGGCCGGCGCCGATCGCGATATCCGGCCAGGGCGATGCCAGTGCGCGACGGCTTTGCGCCGTCAATCCCGCGAACGAGGCGCCCAGCAGCGCGTTGGGCCATCCGCCCCACAGGCCGTAGCGGATTTCCTTGATGGTCGGGGGAAAGCCCAGCGCCTCGGCGACGCCCAAGCATTGGCCGCGGTTTCCCGCGCGGTCGTCCGCCAGGACCCAGACGACGGGCGGCGTTTCGTTCATGGCGTATCCCGTCCGGAAACCGATTGCGCGCGACTGAATTCGGTTTTAATCATAACGCCCGCCCCACCGGCGCGCCAGCGAGCAACAAAAGACCCCCGCCATGACATCCCCGTCCGGTTCCCAGTCGATCCACGGCGCCGACATCGCCACCGCGAAGATTCTGCTCGACATCAAGGCGGTCAATTTCCGGCCCGAGCAGCCGTATATTTTCACGTCGGGCTGGGCGAGCCCCGTCTACATCGACTGCCGCAAGCTGATCTCGTTCCCGGCCGAGCGCCGCCACGTCGTGCAGCAGGCGACGTCCATCCTCGGCGCCGAGATCGGCTGGCCGAACATCGACGCGGTCGCCGGCGGCGAAACCGCCGGCATCCCCTACGCCGCCTGGATCGCCGAGGCCGCCGACAAGCCCATGCTCTACATCCGCAAGAAGCCCAAGGGCTTCGGCCGCAACGCCCAGATCGAGGGCGACTTCGCCGACGGCGCCCGCATCGTGCTGATCGAGGACCTGGCCACCGACGGCGCCAGCAAGGTCAATTTCGTCAACGCCATTCGCGGCGCCGGCGGCAAGGTCAGCGACGCCTTCGTCGTGTTCTTCTACGGCATCTTCCCGGGCGCGTTGCAGGGCCTGGCGTCGCTCGACGTCCGCCTGCATTTCCTCGCCACCTGGTGGGACGTGCTGAAGGTCGCCGAGGAAGGCCGCTACTTCAGCCCCGACTCCATCGCCGAGGTCCGCCGCTTTCTCAACGACCCCGTCGCCTGGTCGGCCGCCCACGGCGGCAAAAGCACGATGAGCTGAAAAACCGCCGCCGCCGCTCACTTCAGCGGCTTCCCAGTTCCGCTCGCCGCGCGGCGGCGGCCAAGCCCGCCGCGCTCTAGAGGGCGCGTGATGCGCGCGTTATCGATTCCGGATTCATCTCATCGGTTTCCAGATTCGCCCGGGCGGCGGGGGGTAGTATTCACGGATTTCGGGGTCGTCCAAGAGACAGATACCCTTCTGCCAGAAGATTCGATATCTCGCTTCCATTTCTCGGTAGTCGCCGCCGCTCTCGGTCAGCCAATCGGTGATTTCAAGGCCGGCACCTCCCCGCGTCCCGCAAATCTCGGCCCAAACACCATGGCGCTTTTCCAAGACGACGACGGGACACCCGATTGAGCCGCAAAAGCGAGGATCTTCCTGAACATAAAATAATTCATTGATGTCGTCGTCGTTAATGTCTGCCTTGCCGATGCGGATGTAGTGACGAACGTAATCCTCGACGGTCTTAGTCACGGGCCAGATGTTTCGGTCCTCAAAATCCCGTTCGTTGTCGTAAGTCTCGGGATTGAGTTTTCCGCGCCAGTAACGCACCGCTTCCTCGAAATCGACGGGATCGGTGATTTTGGAAAAAACCACATTCTTTTCGGCACGGGCATCGATCGCGATTCCGAAGAAACCGGCGAGGATGAGCAGCGCGCCCCCCGTCAACCAAGCAAGCCGGCCGAGCCAAATACGAAAGCGCTGGCACTGTGGTTTTTGATCCATCGGGGTTAATGTCCTTGGCTACCAGACCGACGATACAACATTCCGGGAGGCCGATCCGGCAAAGGAGAACGCGGTTCATCGGTCTCGAACGGCCGTGTCCGGAGTTTTCCGTCCCGGATCGCCTCGCGGATGACTTCGCGCCCATCGCGTCCCGCGTTCTCCGGATCGGCGGCCAAGTCCCGACCGACCTTGTTGTTGTAAAGGTCCATCAGTCGTTCCGGGGTCGGGTTCGGATCGCTCCGCTCGTGGGCGTCGCCGAATTCCTTGGCCGCATCCGATTCAACCTAAGGGAACAAGAACATAAGACGAACGGAAAATAAAGACTATTTTCTCTGTTTAGGATAAACATTGACTTATGAGCCAATATAGGATACATATCCTCTTATCCGCTTTCGGCGATCAGCCCGGCAAGCTGCCGGAAAACGCTGCTTTCGGTGCCTCACCCTGAGCCTGTCGAAGGGTGAGACCATCAATCCGACCGCTCCCCCTTTCGGGTGGGAAATGACGATAAATGATGATGAATGACGATAAATGATGATGAAAATTCGCGTTTCCGAACCGGATTTCAGGCGGATCAAGGGCTTAAGGGCTTTTTCCCTTGTCCTGACCCCCGTCGATCCTTGTCCGCGTCGGCTTGTGCTTGCGACAGCCGTGCCGCAACCCGGTTTTGCCGTTTCGCGGACCATTGGCTCCCGAACCATCGGTTATCAAACCGTCGGGCCAGCTCTATCCTGCCCCGAGCATTCCCTCCCCAACACCTCCACAGGCGAGGACGACGTGCCCCCGACCCCTGCCCCGCCTGTCCGCGATCCGAAGCGACCCGCCTTGTGGCCGGGCGCGCGCGTAGCCGCCGCCCTGATGCTGGGGGCCACGCTCGCTTGGTCCGGCCCGGCCGCCGCCAAGGACGAGTTGGTCATCGGCACGACTCAATTTCCGTCCACGTTCCATCCGGCCATCGATTCGATGCTGGCGAAAAGCTACATCCACGGCATGACGCGCCGGCCGTTCACCATCCGCGACGCCGCCTGGAATTTGCGCTGCATGATCTGCGTCGAACTGCCGACCATCGAAAACGGCCGAGCCGTCCCCGAGACGACGCCCGAGGGCAAGCCGGGCATCAAAGTCACCTTCGTCATTCGGCCCGGCCTGAAATGGGGCGACGGCATTCCGGTCACCTCGCGCGACGTGGTTTTTTCCTGGGAGGTCGGCCGCCACCCGAAATCCGGCGTCAGCAATCACGAATTCTATCGCAGCCTTTACCGGATCGAGGCGGATGACGAGTCCACCGTCACCCTTCATTTCGACAAGCTGTCCTACGACTACAACGCCATCGGCGACGCCGGACTGCTGCCCGCGCACCTGGAGGAAAAAGTCTTCCGCGCCGACCCGGATACCTACCGCACGCGCACCCTGTACGACGCCGACCCGGCCAACCCCGGCCTGCATTACGGCCCCTACCGCATCGCCGAGGTCACGGCCGGTTCGCACGTCGTGCTGGTCCCCAACGAGGCCTGGAACGGAACCAAGCCCCACTTTCGCCGCGTCGTGGTGCGGGTGATCGAAAACACCGCCGCCCTGGAAGCGAACCTTTTATCGGGGGCCATCGACATGATCGCGGGCGAGTTGGGCCTCAGCGTGGACCAGGCCATCGCCTTCGAGAAACGCCACGGCGCCAAGTTCAACGTCCTCTACAAGCCGGGCCTCGTCTACGAGCATCTCGAGCCCAACCTCGACAATCCGATCCTGAAAGACGTGCGCGTGCGCCGCGCCCTGCTCCACGCGCTCGACCGCGACACGATGGTCCGCCAGTTGTTCGACGGGCGCCAGCCGGTCGCGCACACCGGCGTCAATCCCCTCGACTGGATTTACGATCCGTCGGTGAGGACCTATCCCTACGATCCCCATCGCGCGGCGGCCCTGCTGGCCGAGGCTGGCTGGACCGTCCTGCGGGACGGCATCCGCTACAACGCCCGGGGCGAACGCCTGACCCTCGATCTCGCCACCACCGCCGGAAACCGCGTCCGCGAGTCCGTCCAGCAGGTCCTGCAAAGCCAGTGGCGGGCCGTCGGCGTCGACGTCCGCATTCGCAATCAGCCGGCACGGGTGTTTTTCGGCGAAACGGTGCGCAAGCGGACGTTCACCGGCCTGGCGATGTTCGCTTGGTACAGCGCGCCGGAAAACCTGCCGCGCACGATCCTGCATTCCTCGCACATTCCGGCGGCGGCCAATAATTTCGCCGGCCAGAACTACGCCGGCTATGCCAGCGCCGAAATGGATTCCCTGATCGACGCGATTCAAGTCGAACTCGACCGGGACAAGCGCCGCGTCCTGTGGAAGCGCCTCCAGGCGCTCTACGCCGAGGACCTGCCCGCGCTGCCGCTGTTCTTTCGCGCCGACGCCTTCGTCCTGCCGAAATGGCTAAGCGGGGTCGAACCGACCGGCCATCAAGACGTCAGCACCAACTGGATCGAAAACTGGCGGGTGGCCCCGTGATCCGCTTCCTCGTCGTTCGCGTCCTGCAATCGCTGGCCGTGCTGCTGGCGATGTCGCTGGTCGTCTACGTCTTGATCGGCCTCATGCCCGGCGACCCGGTCGACTTGATGATCGCCGCCGACCCCCGAATGACGCCCGAGGGCGCGGAGCGGATTCGCGCCCTCCATGGCCTCGACCGCCCGATCCTCGCCCGCTACGCCGATTGGCTGGCCGCCGCCGCGCAAGGCGATTTCGGGCCGTCGCGGCTGCACGGCCGCCCGGTGCCCGAGGTCATTACCCCGGCCCTGTTCAACACCGTCCGCCTGATGGGCGCGGCCTTTGTCTTGTCTTTGCTGCTCGGCCTGCCGGCGGGCCTGCTCGCCGGCGCGCGGCCGCGCTCGCCCTGGGATTACGCCGTCAACATGGCCGCCTTCGCCGGCGTGTCGTTGCCTTCTTTCTGGCTCGGCCTTCTGCTCATCATTGTTTTTGCCGTTCATCTCGGCGTCCTGCCGGCGGGCGGCTTGGGTGTCACCGGCACCGGTTGGGCCGACACCCTTCGGCACATGATCCTGCCGGTCGCCACGCTGGCCGTCGCCGGGATCGCCGGTCACGCGCGCTACATGCGCGCGGCCATGGCCGAGACCCTGCGCCAGGACTACATCCGCACCGCCCGAGCCAAGGGGGCCGGCGAGTCGCGCGTCGTGCTGGGCCATGCGCTCCGCAACGCCCTGATCCCGGTCGCCACCATCGTCGCCCTCGACTTCGGCGCGCTGTTTTCCGGCGCGCTGATCACGGAAACGATCTTCTCCTATCCGGGCATGGGCCGGCTGATCTTTGAGGCGGTCATGGGCAACGATTTCAATCTCGCCCTGGTCGCGCTGCTGTTCGCGACGCTGTTGACCCTGATCGCCAACCTGGCCGCCGACGCGGCCTACGTCGCGCTCGATCCGCGTGTGTCGTTCGAGGAGCGCCCGTCATGAGCACGCCTGCGTCCTTCGCGCCGCAATGGCTTCCGGTCGGCCGCCGATTTCTCCGCCATCGGGCCGGCGTTGCGGGCGCGGTCGTGCTCGCCGTTCTGGCGCTGGCCGCGCTGGCCGCGCCCTGGATCGCCGCCGCGTTGAACGTCGACCCGGCGATCGTCGATCTCGCGAGGCGGTTCGCGCCGCCGTCGGCGGCGCACCCCTTGGGCACCGACGAACTGGGACGCGACGTGCTGGCCCGGCTTTTGTTCGGCGCGCGGGTGTCGCTGATCGTCGGCCTGACGGCGGCCGTCGTCGCCGCCCTGTTCGGCACCGCCATCGGGCTGGCGGCGGGCTACCTCGGCGGCCGGCTGGACGCGCTGTTGATGCGGATCACCGACGGCGTCATCGCCCTGCCGCTGCTGCCGCTGCTGATCGTGCTGGCCGCGCTCGATCCGGAAAAGATCGGCCTGCCGCGCGAATGGCTGGACCAGGAAGCGGCGAGCCTTTATCGCGTCGTCGTCATCGTCGCGCTGCTCGGCTGGACGACGGTGGCGCGCCTGGTGCGGGCAAGCGCGCTGGCCCTGCGCGAGCGCCCGTTCGTCCTGGCGGCCCGGGCGCAAGGCGCGGGCGCGGGCCGGATCATGCGCGTGCACATCCTGCCCAATCTCGCCTCGCCGGTGATCGTCGCGACGACGCTGTCGGCGGGACAGGTGATCTTGCTGGAATCGGTGCTGAGCTTCCTCGGCCTCGGCATCCAGCCGCCGACGCCGAGCTGGGGCAACCTGCTCGCCAACGCCCAGGAACTGGTCTGGAGCGCGCCCGCGCTGGCCGTCTATCCCGGCCTGCTGATCTTCACGACCGTCGTCGCCTTCAACTTCGTCGGCGACGGCTTGCAGGACGCCCTCGACCCGCGCGAGGCGCGAATCTAGTGCGACATGAAAACAGGCACGGTCATGTGCGCGAGCATATGCCGGGTCATGCCGCCCAGCGCCAATTCGCGCCAGCGGGCGTGTCCGTAGGCGCCCATGACGATCAGATCGGCGCCGAAATCCGCCGCCCGCGACAAAAGCGCGTCGCCGGCGTCGATGTCGTCGGCGTGCAACGAAGCAGTCTCGACCTTGACCCCGTGGCGGGCGAGATGGAGTCCGATGTCCGCGCCGGGAACGTCGCCGTGCCCTTCCGCGCCGCCCTTGGGATTGATGGCGAGAAGATGGACCTTGGCCGCACGACGCAGGATCGGCAGCGCATCGTTGACCGCGCGCGTCGCCAGGCGACTGGCGTCCCAGGCGACCACCGCCGTGTGCCCGACCTTCGGGAACGTGCCGGCATAGGGCACGACCAGCGACGGCCGACCGGACGCCATGATAAACCGGTCCGGCATTTCGCCGCTCTCGAACGCGTCCCCGTCGGGATTGTATTGGCTGACGACGGCGAGGTCGGCATAGCGCGCGCTCAGCGAAAGGGCTTCCACCTCGGTCCCTTCGCTCTGGCGCCATTCGGCGGATACGCCCGCCTTCCGGCAGGCGTCCTCGAAGCGTTTGCGCGCCGCGTTGGCGGCCTCGAAACGGGCGGCGTCGGCCCGTTCGATGAGGTCCTTGGGGATTTGCGTTTCGAGATAGGTCGGAATACGGGAACGCGTCACCACATAGGCTCCGGTCAGGTGGGCCTCATGCCCGCGCGCAAGCCCGATCGCGACGTTGAGCCTCTCGCCGCAGTCCTTACTGCCGTCGATATGAACCAGGATGTCTTTCAGCATGATCCCCTCCGTTTCGTGTGCGTTCATCCTAGCCCATCCCACCGCCGGGTCCTTGACTTCAATCAACAATTTTTATCCCCGCCGGCGACCGCGTTCGGTTGATTGCCGCCGCCTTCGCCGGTACCGTAGCCGTTTCTCGCGCCCGACACCGCAAAGGACCAGCCATGAACGCCCGCGGCAATTCGACGGCAAGCCGGGACATCGCCCACGTCCTGCATCCCTACACCAATCTCGCCCGCCATCCCGCCAAGGGACCGATGGTCATCACGCGCGGCCGTGGCGTGCGCGTCTATGACGAAACCGGCAAGGGATACATCGAGGGACTGGCCGGTCTTTGGTGCACCGCGCTGGGTTGGGGCGAGGAACGCCTGGTGGAAACGGCGGCCCGGGCCATGCGGGAATTGTCGTTCTATCACGTCTTCGGCGGCAAGGTGTCGCCGGTCGTCGTCGACCTGGCCGAAAAGCTGATCGCGCTGGCGCCGGTACCCATGTCGAAAGTGTTCTTCGCTAATTCCGGGGCGGAAGCCAACGACACCGCGATCAAGCTGGTTTGGTATTACAACAACGCCCTCGGCCGACCCGAGAAAAAGAAGATCATCTCGCGCATCAAGGGCTATCACGGCGTCACGGTCGCCACCGCCAG
>CAYIQU010000013.1:0-12049 GCA_964365645.1 uncultured Hyphomicrobiales bacterium
CGAAATCGATTCCGGCCGGCTCGACTTGACGGCCATTGCCCGGATGGACGACGACGCGGCTATGGCCGCGCTGCGCGCCCACAAGGGCATCGGCCGTTGGAGCGCGGAACTGTACCTGTTGTTTTCCTTGAAGCGTCCTGACGTTTGGCCGGCGGGCGACTTGGCCGTGCGCATGGCGTTGAGGAAACTGAAGCGGCTGAGGGCCGCGCCCGACGAAAAACGCATGGATCGCATTGCCGAGCCCTGGCGCCCGTACCGGAGCGCGGCGGCGCTGTTTCTGTGGCATTACTACCGGCATCCGGGAATTCCGGGCGTTTGAGTTTCTTGTCGTTACACTTTGAAAAACACCGAACGGGCGTGCCCGCGTATCCTAAGGGCCGGTCATCATGATGGAGGGATGGATGCGCTATTCGTCGGCGGCAAGGCCGATGCTCGGCGCGGATCAAGCCAATCATGGCGGCCAGCGCCGGCATTGATGCCGGGGGCTAAAAAACGATCGGCGCCAGCGAGGCGACCAGCAGCACCGCCATCGACCAGTTGAAGGCGCGGATCGCGCCGTCCGACGTCAGCAGTTGCCGCATGCCGAGACCGAAGCTCGCCCACAGGGACGTGGCCGGAAACGTGATGGCGAGAAACACCCCGGCGATGGTCAGCGTTTCGGCGATGATGTTGCCGCCGACGGTGGTGTAGGTGGCGATGGCGCCCACCGCCATGACCCAGGCCTTCGGATTGATGAGCTGAAACAGGGCCGCTTCGTAAAAGCGGATGGGGCGGGCGCGGGAATTGCCGCCCCGAACCGAACCGGCGTTGGCGATGCGCCAGGCCAGATAGAGAAGATACGCCGCGCCGGCGATCTTAAGGGCGACGTGCGCCGCCGGATACCGCTCGAACAGCGGCGCCAGCCCTATTCCGACGCCGACCACCATCAGGGGAAAGCCCGCCGTGATGCCGGCCATGTGCGGCACCGTGCGGGCGTAGCCGAAGTTGGCGGCCGAGGCCATCACCATCAGGTTGTTGGGGCCGGGCGTGAAGGTGGACGAAACCGCGAAGGGGATCACGGCGAGAAGAAGGGAGATCGGGGCGGTGTCCACGACAAGCGTTCCCCGGGTTCATTCTTCGCTGAAGGTGCCGGGCCGGGGCACCAAGCCGGTGCCGCCGCAGATGCGGCACGCGACGGACTGATCGGCGCGGTATTTATCGGGCTCACGGCGGAAATCGCCGCTGCGCTGCGCCGTCACCATGCCCGAACCGGCGCAGGACGGGCAGTTACGGAACTTGGCCAGAGGCTCGTCATTGGCGGGTGTGGGTGCGTCGGCGGGCATGACGTTGCGTCACGCCCTTGCGGCGGGGGGCGGCGCGGGCGGCTGGGGAATGGCGACGTTGGCCTCGCGCAGCGCCCTCAGAAACCCGGCGTTGACGGCATAGCGCGTCGGGAAATAGTGGGTGGCCGAAACCCAGAACCGCACGCCCAGGACCACGCCCGCCGGCGTGAAGTCGTGAATCCCGACCTGGGGCTGAGGGTCGCGGACCATGTCCGGGGTGCGGGCGAGAACGGCCTTCAGGGCCTCGACGGCCTTTTCGGCGTCGGCGGAAAAGGAAATGGGGATCGTCAGCTCGACGATGCGCTTCTTGCCGAAGCTGGTGATGACCTCGCCGACGATTTCCTTGTTGGGCACCGTGATCGCCTCGCCGTCCTCGCCGCGAAGGGTGGTGTTGGCGAGGGTGACGTTCTCGACGATGCCGCTGACGTTTTTGACCGTGATCGCGTCGCCGACGGTGAAGGTCCGGCCCAGGATGATGGAGAGGCCAGCGCCGTAGTTGGACAGCGGCCCCTGCAGGGCCATGGTCGCGCCGAAGGCGGACGCGCTGGCGAGCGCGATCAAGGGCGCGATGCTGACGCCGAAGTTGCCGAGCGTGATGACGACGACCAGGCCGATGGTGGCGAAGCGGGCGATGCTGCCGAGAAACTGCGCCAGCGGCAGGTCGATGTCGCGCTTGGCGGCAAGCGCGGTGGTCTTGATCCCGGCCCAGGTTGCGATCTTGAGGCCGATGGCCAGCAACACCAGGGCGCCCAAGGCCTGCAGGCCGTAGGAGACGACGAAGCCGACGGCCGCGTGGATCAGCTTTTCAAGGGTTTGAATTTGTTCGTCCATGGCGCCTACCAGCTCACGCGGAAAGAGAGAACTCGGTCATTATAAGCATCCGAAATCCAAAGGGCATTGCTCTTGACGGGTTCGTCTTCGAGTTTGTTCAGTTTATCGGCGCCCTTCGGGCCTGAAAAGGCGGCAATGGTCAGGAGGATACGCCGGTTGCCCGACGTTGGACTTTCTCTAGGGAAGGGGTCGGCAAACTTTGCGCGTCCGTGCAGGACATTGCTATATAAGGACGAAGGACGATGGGAGGCGGCCGATGGGGCAAAGGCTTCGATACGGCGAACTGCTCAGCCATATCCGGCTGCGCCAGCGCGTCGTCAGTTTCAACCGCTTGGCGCAAGTGGAGGCCCCGGGACGGCGGCGTTATCGCCTGCGCGGCCTCGATTATTGGCGGCTGCTTGCGCCCTATTTCGGCTCGCGCGCGCGCGAGCAGATTTGGAACGTGATGCCGATCGTGCTGGCGCTGGCCCTCTTTCAGGTGTTCCTGCTGCGGACGCTGCTGGAAGGCGCGACCTTGATCATGGTCGGCGTGGCGGTGATCATCGCCGGCCTGATGTTTTTCATGGACGGCATCAAGCTCGGCCTGATGCCGCTCGCTGAAAATATAGGCTTCGGCTTGCCGTCGACTTCGTCGACGGCGACGGTCCTGCTGGTGTCATTCGTGCTGGGCGTGTTGGCGACGCTGGCGGAACCGGCGATCGGCGCCCTGCAGTCGGCGGGGCAATTGATCGAGCGGAGCGAGGCGCCCCTTCTCCATCATTTGCTCAACGAAGTGTCTTTTGCCTTGGTGGGCGCGGTGGCGTTGGGAGTCGGCACGGCGGTGGTGGTGGGCAACCTTCGTTATCTCTACAGCATCCGGCTTAAGACCCTGATCATCCTGACGGTGACTCCCGCGCTGGCGCTGACCGCCTATCTTGCCGGCGATCCGCTTCTCGAGCCGATCCTGGGGTTGGCCTGGGATTGCGGCGCCATTACCACCGGGCCGGTGACGGTGCCGCTGGTGCTGGCCATCGGTATCGGTCTCGCCGCCGCCGCCGGTCGCGAGGACAACCCGTTGTCGGGATTCGGGATCGTGGCGCTGGCGTCCCTTTTCCCGGCGATCACGGTGATGGTCCTCGGCCTTTTCATGGCTGGAAGCATCGGTCCCGAGGCGGCGGTGGAAAAGATTTCCGCCGCGCCCGAATGGATCAAGGAGCCCACGGTCGCCGCCATCATCGGCGCCGTTCGGGCGGTGGTGCCGCTGGTTTTGCTTCTTTTCTTCGTTCAGTTTTTCCTGCTGCGCGGAAAACTGCACGATCGGATGCGGGTTTTCTACGGCATGGGCGCGGCTTTGCTGGGCATGATGTTGTTCAACCTGGGGCTTGCTTATGGGTTGGCACCGCTCGGCACGCAGGCGGGCGGCCATCTCCCCGCTGCATTCGCCGGGGCGGGCGGCGACGGTTCCGGACTCTACCCCTACTGGCTCGGCCTGACGTTGGCGATCGGGTTCGCCTTTTTGGTCGGTTTCGGCGCGACGGTGGCCGAACCCGCGTTGAACGCCATGGGCGTGACGGTCGAGAATTTAACCGACGGCGCCTTTCCCCGCCGGCTGTTGATCCGAACCGTGGCGCTGGGCGTCGCCGGCGGCATGGCGGTCGGCGTGACCAAGCTTCTTTTCGACGTGCCGATCGCGGCCCTGCTTATGCCCGCCTACGGGGTCGCCCTGGTGCTGACGGTGATTTCCAAGGAAGAGTACGTGAACCTCGCCTGGGACAGCGCGGGCGTGACCACCGGACCCGTGACGGTGCCGTTGGTGCTGGCTTTAGGCTTGGGCCTCGGCGAGGCGGTTGACGCCACCAACGGGTTCGGCATTCTGGCCATGGCCTCGGTCGGGCCGATCGTTTCGGTGTTGGCGGTCGGCCTGTGGATCAACTGGATCGTGCGCCGCCGGCATCGGCGCGCCGCGACGGAAGCCGAGCAAGGAGCCTGACCCGCATGAGCAAGGAAATCGTCGTCCTGACCGACGCCATCTTGATTACCTGCATCGTTCAGCGCGGGGCGGGCGAGGGAATAGTCGACGCCGCCATGCAGGCGGGCGCGCAGGGTGCGACGTCGTTTTTCGCCCGCGGCACCGGGGTTCGGCAACGGCACTTGGGCGTGCTCGGGATCACCGTCAACGACGAGAAGGAAGTGGTCTACATCGTCGTGCCGAGCGATCAAGCCGACTATATCTTCGAGAAACTCTACTTCGCCGCCAAGCTCGACACGCCGGGCATGGGCATCATGTACATGACTTACCTCGAGAAGATGGCGACCTATATTCCCCATGAGATCGTCGACAAGTTGACCCAGCCATGAGCGATCCGTCGCCCGCCCCCGTTTCCCGACCGTCGGCGCCGAGGGAGCTCGCCGCTGCGCGGATCATCACCTGCATCGTTCCCATCGGAAAGGGTCAGGCGATCGCCGATCATTTGCATCGCGAGTTGGGGATCGATAGCGCGGTCTTCAACCACGCCCGCGGTCTGGGAATCGGTACGGGCTACCGACGTCGCTCCGGCTTCCACGAGGAGCGCGAGGTGGTCTCGGCGATCGTTCCGGTGGAATCGGCCGATGAAATCTTCGCCGCCCTCTATCATTTCGCCGAAATGGGTCAGCCTCACAACGGGCTGATCTTCATGACCTACAGCCGGCGCGCCATTCCCTTGCGGCTGCCCGATGTTCCGGAAGAAGAGGGCACGTGATCGGGCGGGATGGTGCCGGGTGCAGGATTTGAACCCGCGACCTTCGGTTTACAAAACCGCTGCTCTACCAACTGAGCTAACCCGGCGCACGGAAGGGGCGGGTAAAATACACGCTTTCAATCGTCGGCGACAGGGTCGGGAAGGGGGCTATTTATCCCGGAAAAGGCGAACCAGCGTCTCGACTTGTCCGCGCAAGACCCGGTTGCGGGATTTATCCAGGGCCTCATTGGCGCCGGGCCGCCAGTCGGCCGATTCGCGGGCAAGCGCCTCGGCGAAGGCCCAGTTGTGCGTGAAGGATTGTCCGGCCAGGCGATAGACCGCCTGCATCTGGTCCGCGGTCATCCAGCGGAGTTCCTTAGGGCCAAGGCGGAGCGGCTCGACGCGCAGCAGATCGATTTCCGCGACGCGCATGACGCGGGCGATCTGGGATCGCGACAGGCGGGCGGCGGAAAGATCGTCGGCCAGCGCTGAAGAGGAATCGAATTGCCGCCCCTTGATCCGATCGACAAGGACAGGGTTCATGCCGTCGCGGAGGAGCCGGTCGGTCGCCGCCGGGGTCAGCTGATAGCGTGTGGTATCGTAGACGTTCTGATTGAAGACGTTCTGCAGGATGAACAGGCCGACGAAGCAGACGATGCCGGCGATTGCCGGGGTCAATGCCCAGCCGACGCCGATCCGCCCCAACATTCGCCAGCGGATGTTATGCGCGCCCTTGACCATGGCGACGCCGAGCACCGCGCCGACGATGACCTCGGAGCTGGAAATCGGAACCAGCGGAATGGTCGGCAGGCCGACGGTAGCCAGCAGCCGTTCCAGCCCTTCGGACGCGAACAGGAACAAAACGAGCGAGTGGGCCATCACCACCACCCAGGCGGAAATGGGCGAGAGGGTGTAAAGCCCCTTGCCGACGGTATGAATCACGTTGCCCGAGTAGGTGTAGACGCCGACGGCGATGGCGATGCCGCCCAACAGGAAAAGCTGTTGCGCCGACGTCACGGTGAAGACGTCGAAGAAGCGGAGTTCGGCGAACGGCGAGGCCGGCAGAAAGACGCCGACGACGTTGGCGATATTGTTGGCGCCCAGGCTGTAGGCGCCGAAGGCGCCGGCGAGAATCAAGCCGAGCCGGGTGTAGGCGTCCAGCCGAAGCATGTGCAGGTTCAACATCCGCAAGGCGCGGGCGGTCAGAAAGAAAAGCGCGATGGCGAACAAGGCGGCGAGAATGGGTCCCATCACCCAACCGGCCATGATTTTAAAAAAGGAATCGAGATCGGTCCACGTGTCGCTGAAAAAATTCCAGCCGACGATGGCGCCGACGATGGCGTGCGTGGTCGAAACCGGCAATCCGGCGCGGGTCATGATCCAGACCGCGACCGCGGCCGCGCCGGCCACCATGAACGCGCCGGCGAGCGTGTTGACGGCGCCCAGCTTGCCGATGGTTTCCGTGGTGCCGCCGCCGCTGACCACCGCGCCCAGGATGACGAAAATGCTGCAAATCGCGGCGGCGGTCGAAAAACGGATCATCCGGGTTCCGACCGCGGTCCCGAACACGTTGCCGAGATGGTTGGCCCCGAGCGCCCAGCCGAGGAAAAGACCGCTGGTGAGGAATAAAATGACGATGAAGTCCATGATGATCGGTTCGCCGCGCGCGTCCGAGGTCCGTTTCAGATCGTCCGTTTGATGGTGTAGATGGCCAGACGATCGGCGACGTCCTCGGCCTGGTCGGCGATGTTGTCGATATGCTCGACGAAGGAACGCAGGTGCATTTTACTGGCGAGCGGCAGGGACGAGCCGAAAATCGCCCGCTTCATCTTCGAGCTGAGCTTGTCGGCCTCTTTCTCGTAGAACATGACTTTATGGTTGTGATCGGGGACCGCCTGGATGTTGCGGAAAAACGCGCGCGCGCCTTTGACGAGTTCGTCGACCGACAGCACCACCCGGTCGGTGAGTTCGATGAAGTCGCGGCGGAATTCCGTCGGCACTTCGGGGGTTTCGATGGAAAAGGCCCACAGCGCGCCTTCCATCATGTTGAAGACGGAATCGATGGTTTCCAGCAAGCCCAGGACGTCGCCCCGGGATTCCGGGATCAGGGTTTGTGAGTAGAGCTTGATCTCGATGGATCGCCGCATGGTGTCGGCGTTATTTTCCAGGGAATTGACGTGGTAGAGCTTTTCCTCGAATTCCGGCGTCGGCCCATCGTTCATGTAGGTTTGGACGCCGATCCGGAAGGCGAGTCCGCCCTCGGAAATCTTGTTCAGGAAATCGTCGATTTCGTGTTCCAGTTCCTTGGTGCGTCGGAACAGGGCGAAGTCTTTGGGCTCGCTCATGAAACTTCCTTTAGGTTTCGCGTAGCGTGAACCATTGCGGTTGTTCCCGCAACACCGGCTTGCCTCGGCGCGACCGCTTCCATCGAATCGATGGCCTAAGGAGATGCCGTCGCGGGATCATCGGCGGCGATTTTCTCGCCGCGTCGGTTCGAGCATCGAGTCGGGATCGGAATCCGATGTCTGGAATTTCCACGGACCGCAATGAGTATTAGAATTTTGTAATGTTGTCGGCGCGATGAATCGCTTTTCCTAATATAAACACTTGTTAATTTTAAAAGACCTTATTAAAAACATCAGGGAATGGGAGACCGGCGCTAGACCGGGAATGAGGGGATGCTGGGAGGCACTCCAAATTTAGTTCCGACTTTCGCCGCCCCGGACGTGATCCGTCCAGGGGTGGGTTTTTCCCTTTTTTATTCGACGCGACGTCACGGGTCGGCCGCGCGGGTCGATCCGCTTTCGAAACCGCATTGGGGGTAGACACATGGTTTACACGAAAAAGAGTCCGGCCCTGCTGATCATCGGCTTGGTCCTGCTGGCGTTCTGGTTCGCCGTGAACGGCGGCTACATGGACGGCGTGATCAAGTACCTGGGCACTACGAAGGCCAAACCGGAAATGATCATGTTCAGCTTGTTCTTCGGCGCGGTCAGCGTCGTTGTCGGCCTATGGAACCTGTTCGGAGCCCACAAGGAAGGGCACTTCGACTATTACTTGTCGACCATCGCCGGCGGGATGTTCATCCTGGGCGTGGCGATGATCGTCAAATGGTTTCTTTCCCCGTGGGTTGG
This sequence comes from uncultured Hyphomicrobiales bacterium, assembly GCA_964365645.1. GTDB lineage: Bacteria > Pseudomonadota > Alphaproteobacteria > Rhodospirillales > 2-12-FULL-67-15 > 2-12-FULL-67-15. The sequence continues at coordinate 7,987 of CAYIQU010000013.1, forward strand.
GGTGTTGAGCAAGGCGATGGGAGTAATCCCGGGGTCGGGCGGCAAATATCTCCATACGATTTTGGGACTGAATTATGTCGTGATCGGCATCGTCGCCGGCATGATCATCGTCAACGTGTTCCGTATCCCGGAGTGGGCGCAGAATGGCGTCCGCCTGTCGCGGCTCGGCCTTAAGACCGGCGTCATTCTGCTGGGCACCCTTTACAGCCTGGCCGAGCTGGTTCAGCTGGGCAAGCTCTCGGTCGTGATGATCGGGTTCTTCGTGCTGGGATCGGTCGGCATGGTGCTGTGGATGGGTGCCCGCCGCCACGTTTCCAACTCCATGGGCGGCGTGCTTTCGGCGGGCGTCGGTGTTTGCGGCGTCTCGGCGGCGGTCGCCGCGGCACCCGTGGTTCAGGCGAAATCGGAAGAAATCGCCTATACCATCGGCACCATCTTGGTCTGGGGCGTGGGCTGCATGTTCATCTTCCCCATGGTCGGTCACATGTTCGGCATGGGGCCCGTGCAATTCGGCGCCTGGGCCGGCACCGGCATCCTCAATTCGGCCCAGGTCGCGGGCGCGGCGCTCGCCTTCCAGCCCGACGGCATCGAGACGCTGAAGGTCGCCGAAATCTTCAACATCACCCGTGTGTTGTTCCTGCCGATCATCGTGTTGTGGCTGGCGGTCTGGTACGTGCGGCGCGAAACGGCGGCCGGCGGGACGGTCAAGCAGGTGGATACGACCCGCGTGATCTTCGAGAAGTTCCCGCTCTTCGTTCTGGGCTTCATCTTGATGTTCGCGTTCTCCTCCACCGGCGTCTTCGCTCCGGCGCAGCACTACCAGGGCCGCTACTTCGACAACAGCAAGTCCAAGCTGCTCGAAGACAAGGAAATCGGCGTTCTCAAGGCTGAAACCGGCAAACTTCAGCGTGAGGACCAGAAGAAAGCCCTGGAGCGGTTGATCGAAAGCAAGAAGCTGATGAGCATCGATCACGACACGATTCTGCGCGGCGTCGTCAACGCAGGCGTCCTGTCGAAAGATGCCACCGCGGCCTTGAAGAAGGCTCACAACGCGGTTTATCACTCGGCAAAGAAGATCGGCGCCTTCCGCAATTGGCTGACGTGGCTGTTCGCCTTTGGCCTTACGGGGCTGGGTATGCAGATCACCATGGCGGCCATGCGACAAGCGGGCGGACAGCCGTTGGTGATCGGCGGCGTGGTCGGCACGGCAAAGGCTGTGTTCTCGCTGATCGTCGTCTTGCTCTTAGTTCGTGAAACCATCTGATCGGGAGGGAAAAGCAGCCATGACCAACCCGCAAAGCCAAAACATCGACATCCGCACCACCGAGACGGGCTTCAAGTACCATCGCGGTTCGGCGCTCACCATTTTCAAGAGCGACCGGGCCGAGGACTTTATGGCCCTGGTGTTCGCCGCGGCGATCGCCTTGGGTGTTTATATGTTCGTCAACTAGATTGACGCGACTCAGGGGAAAGGCCCGGCGGGGGGCGAAAGCCTCCGCCGGGCCTTTCTCCGCCTAGAAACGAACGATTCCGCGATCCGATGAGCCTGAAAACAAAATCCATTCTTCTCGCCAGCCATGGCACCGACGGCGCCAAGGCGGCCGAAGCGACCGCCTTCGATCTCTGCGCGCCCGAAGGGCACGTCCATCATCTCGTGATCGTGCCGGATTTCTGGAAGGGAATGCTGGGCGACGATTGGCTCAATAATGCCGCCGTCCATGTTCGTTTCGGTCGTCACGTCGAGGGGCAGATCGAGAGGGAGATCATCGCCCACGCGGAAACCGTCGCGGCCGAGGCGAAGCGGCGGGGAATCGGCTATGATTGTGAAATGCGGTTCGGCAAACCCGCCGAATGCCTGGCCGACGTGGCCGACAAGGGCGGGTTCGACATGGCGGTGATCGGATCGCCCCGACCGAAGAAGATCAAGGGGCTGCGGTCGCGGATGGATTTGGAAACGCTGGCACGACGTCTTGGGATACCGCTGGTCGTCGTGCCGCATCCCTTGCGCTAACGGGCATAAATCGAAGGGTAAACGGACGATGGAACGGAATTCGTCCAAAGGCGGCGTTCCTGCCGCTTCGACGCCGGGCGATGCCCGCGACCAAGCATGGGTTCGGGTGCGGACCGAGCTGGCCCCCGCCGAACTTCTTGCGTTCGTTCAGCGAGACTCCGAGCGCCTTCTGCGGATCAATTCCATGTACGAGTTTCTTTCTTGGCAAGGCGCGGGCCGGGACGCCCATGTCGTGCGCCTGCGCAACCTGGCCAACGGGCGGACCCTGGAAACGACCGTGGGCGAGGAAAGGACTTCCGACGGCTTGATTCTGCGCTACGGCGGTGGCCTCAAAGCCTCGACCACGTTCCGCGTTGAGCCGCATCCGGACGGGATCGGCGCCGATCTCGTCGTCATCGACGATTATTCCCATATCCCCGAGGCGGAGCGCCAAGCGCGCATGGCCGAGGTGGACAACAGCCTTTCCTGGTGGGGACAGGATTTCTACCGCTATTTCCGCTATCTCAAGCGCTGGGCGTGGTTTCCAGGCTGGTTGTGGTACATGGAGCGCGTCTGGAAGCCGATGAAGCCGACGGGACGGCGCGTCGCCTACATCCTTTACGTCGTGACCGTGGTCGAGATCGCGGCCGTCATCGCCGCCGTCATCGTCTTCGGCGCGGGTTGGGACGCGTATTTCCGCTGAGGGCGGTCGGCGCGCGGCGGACCTACGGCTTGCCGGCGCTCCTTGCGAACGTTTCATAAAGGGCGATGGCCGCCGCGGTGGCGAGGTTCAGGCTTTCCCAGCCTTGCGCCATCGGGATTTTCGCGAGCAGATCGCACGAATCGCGGGTCAGGCGGCGCAAACCCTCGCCTTCGGAGCCGAGAACAAGGGCGACCTTGCCCGAAAGATCGGTGTCGGCCAGGAGGGATTGGGCGCTTGCGTCGAGGCCGACGCACCAGAATCCGGCTTTTTTCAAGAACTCAAGCGCGCGCGCCAGGTTGACGACGCGAACCAGGGCGACCGCTTCCAGCGCGCCCGAGGCCGCCTTGGCCAGGGCGCCGCCGGTGGGCGGGGCGTGGCGATCTTGAATGATGACGGCTTCCGCGCCGAAGGCCGCGGCCGCGCGGAGCACGGCACCGACGTTGCGCGGATCCGTGGCCTGGTCCAGGACGACGACGCGGGCGCGGGGAGTTTCGGCCAGGCGCCGGCAGACGTCCTCGATGGCCGTCTCGGGCAGGGGGTCCGCCAGCAGGGCGATTCCCTGGTGGGTCGCCCCCTCGGGCAAAAGGTGATCGATTTTGGCCCTGGGCAGAATTTCGGGGGATAAGCGTTCGTCCCGGGTGGTCTTCAAGGCCGTGCGAAGGGCCTCGGCGGTTTGGGCCATGGCCTCGGAGGTCAGGACTAGCCGCCGGCAGCGTCGCGCGGGGTTGGCGACGGCCGCCAGGACGGCGTGCCGGCCGTATAGCCATGTATCGCGGGCCTGTTCCGGGCGTTTTTCAAGGCGGCGCGGTTGAGTTTCCTGGCGCCCCTTGTCGGGGCGGAATCGGCGATCTCTTTGGTTTTTGTCTCTTATAGGTGACATATTTTTCCTTTAAATCACCATAAAGTGACTTATTAATGGCCCGAAAATGTCGAAGGCACTTGAATTTCTGCGGTAAAATCCGTTTCCACTCTTGCGCCAGGGGGTGTGAGCATTTAGCATGAAGAAATTCAGGTGTCTGCATGCGTTTTCCGGCGCCGACCCCCGGTTGGCCGCAGGAAAGTGCGAGCGGGCGCTTGTTTTTGTTTGAACATTGACATGGCGGCCTGACCTGCGTATCTCGGGCGTCCCTTTTCGGGGGCTAAGCGAGTTCCTGACGCGATGGAGGGGTGCCCGAGCGGCTAAAGGGGACGGACTGTAAATCCGTTGGCTTGCGCCTACGTTGGTTCAAATCCAACCCCCTCCACCAACGCGTCGACGGATGGCGTGTCCCGAGGAGGCCAAGGAGCAAGCGACGGGTCGGAAAGCTTCAGGACTTCGCGGGTGTAGCTCAATGGTAGAGCAGAAGCCTTCCAAGCTTACGACGAGGGTT
>CAYIQU010000014.1:0-1170 GCA_964365645.1 uncultured Hyphomicrobiales bacterium
GCCGGCTTGAAAGGACAAGTCCGCGCCGGGGTCGCCACCGTGAGCGACGACGGGCTTACGCCCGAACAGCAGATAGTCGCCATTCATCTCGAAGCCGGGACCTTGATGCACAGGCAACAGGAGTGCTGGCAGGAGCTGCATCGGGAACTGGCGGCGAGCGGGATCAACGTCTTGGGAAAGGGCGACTTGTTGGAAACGGACCGACAATGGGCGATCGACTACTTCATGGATCAGATATTTCCCGTGTTGACTCCCATCGCCATCGATCCGGCCCATCCATTTCCCTTCATTCCGAACAGGGGATTCTGCCTTATTGCGCTGATGCGCAATCCCCGGGAGAAGGAAACCCTTCACGTTCTCATTCCAATCCCGGGCCAGTTGGAAAGATTCGTGCGTTTATCGGGATCGTCTATTCGCTTTATGTTGCTCGAGGATCTAATCGAAATGAATTTAGGGAAACTGTTCCCTGGGTTCGAGGCCATGCAGTGCGCCGGCTTTCGGATCATTCGTGACAGCGAGATGGAGATAGACGAAGAGGCCGAAGATCTTGTGCGGACCTTCGAATCGGCGCTCAAGCGCCGGCGCCGCGGCAGCGTGATCCGTCTTACCCTTTACGACACCATGCCCCCTGAACTCAAGGAAGTCATTCTCGAGAGGTTGGAATTGATGCCGGGCGATGAATTAGCGCTGTCGGGAATGATCGGTCTTTCCGATTTGAAGCAGCTTATTGTCGCCGAGCGCCGGGATTTGCTGTTTCCGCCCTTGAATATCCGATTCCCGGAACGTGTTCGCGAGTTCGGCGGTGATGTTTTCGCGGCGATCCGTAGCAAGGATTTCATCATCCATCATCCCTACGAGAGCTTCGACGTCGTGGTGCAATTCGTCCATCAAGCGGCGCGCGATCCGGCGGTGGTGGCGATCAAGCAAACCCTTTATCGTACCAGCAGCGATTCGCCCATCATCGCGGCGTTGATCGAGGCGGCCGAAGCCGGAAAGTCGGTGACGGCGTTGATCGAGCTCAGGGCGCGCTTCGACGAGGAAGCCAATATCCGGTGGGCGCGCGACATGGAGCGGGCCGGCATCCACGTCGTTTATGGATTTCTCGACAAGAAAATCCACGCCAAGGTCAATCTGGTCGTTCGCCGCGAAGGTCGTCAACTGCGCCCTTAT
>CAYIQU010000014.1:1180-11751 GCA_964365645.1 uncultured Hyphomicrobiales bacterium
TTATGTCCATTACGGCACCGGCAACTATCACCCGGTGACGGCGCGCCAATATACGGACCTGTCCTTCTTCACCTGCGATCCGGCCCTCTGCCGCGATGCCGCCAGGTTGTTCAATTTCATGACCGGGTATGCAGTCCCGGAAGCGATGGAGAAGCTCTCGTTCGCGCCGGTGAACATGCGCGAGACCCTGACCGCTTGCATTGAGCAGGAAATCACCCGGGCCCGCGCCGGCAAGCCGGCGGGAATTTGGGCGAAAATGAACTCCCTGGTGGACGCGCGCATGATCGACTTGCTCTATCGAGCTTCCCAGGCGGGGGTCGGGATTGACTTGGTCGTGCGCGGCATTTGCTGTCTTCGTCCGGGCGTGCCCGGGCTATCCGAGAACATCCGGGTCAAAAGCATTGTCGGACGCTTTCTGGAACACAGCCGGATCATATGCTTCGCGAATGGAGAAAATTTGCCGTCACCCAAGGCAAAAATCTTCATATCCTCGGCGGACTGGATGCCCCGCAATCTGGACCGGCGTGTCGAAACCCTGGTCCCGATCGAGAATCCGACGGTTCATCGTCAGGTTTTGAACGAAATCATGACCCATAACCTGGAGGACGAGGCGCAAACCTGGCGCCTTGGCCCCGATGGAAAGTTCACGAGGCTCCGGGCTCATGGCGGATTCAGCGCACATGAATATTTCATGACGAATCCCAGCCTGTCGGGGCGGGGAACGGGACAACGGGGGCGCCGTCGTCGTCGCGGGCGCACCAGCGGGTTCGTTTGAGGGGGTGTGGGAGTCTTTGCCTCATCCCATTCAAAATCCCGATGCCCGACGACAAAGGCCGCGAGAATCAGAGAGGCGATAACGAACCGACGTGTCGAAACAGAGAACCCCATCATTACCGCGAACCGCGATCATCGACATCGGCTCGAACACCGTTCGTCTGGTCGTCTATGAAGGCGTGACGTCGCTGTCCGCCCCTTCTTTTAACGAAAAGATTCATTGCGAACTTGCCCGAGGCTTAACCGAATCCGGCCGACTCAATCGCGATGGACAGGGTCGTGCCATGGCGGCTCTTTCGCGATTTGTCCGGCTCGCCCGGGCGATGGGGGTCGCGCGAATCGAAGCCGTGGCGACGGCCGCCGTTCGCGAAGCGATCGACGGAAATTCCTTCATCGGAAGAATCGAGCGCCGATTCCGAATCCCCGTCAGGGTGCTCAGCGGCGCGGAAGAGGCCCAGCTATCGGCGTTTGGTCTGCTCGCGAATATTCCGGCCGCTGACGGCCTGTTCGGTGATCTCGGCGGGGGCAGTCTTGAGCTTGTTTCGTTATCCAAGGGAAAAATAAAAAATAGCGCCAGTCTCATGCTCGGACATCTGGTGCTTGCCGAACGCTCGGACGGCAGCCGAAAACGGGCGGATAGCCTTATCGATGGAGATCTGGATGCCCTATCCTGGCTTCGTCGTCTTAAGGGACGCACCCTATACCTTACAGGCGGGGCATGGCGGACGATCGCGCGGATTCTTCTCGAACAAACGAATCACCCCCTGCATATCATCGACGGGTATGAGGTGGATGCGGACAAGGTTTCGCAGACCGCTTCGGTTCTTTCCGGGCTATCGGATAAAACGCTGCTGAAAATCGAATCCCTGTCTCCGCGCCGAGCCGGAACATTGCCTTTTGCCGCGCTCGTTCTTCGGGCCCTGATCGAGAAAGGGCGGCCGGATAATGTCGTATTTTCCGGATTCGGGGTTCGCGAAGGGGTTCTTTTGTCGGCTTTTCCGGGATTTCCGACAAAAAAACCGGATTTATTGATCGAAGGCGCCGCCGCCATCGGCAAGCGTTCGCAGCAATTCTCGCTGGGCAAAGAGGAAATCGTCCGTTGGCTCGATCCTTTGTTCCGGTCTCTCCGAAAGAAAAAGGACGCACGCGAGCGAAAGCTGTGGCGTGTCACCGGCTACTTAGCCGACGTCGCGCGGTTCGACCATCCTGACTACAGGAGTGAACATGCGTTGGCGCACATCTTGCATCTACCGCTCGGAGGTCTTTCCCATGCTGACCGCGCCTATATCGCGCTCGCCGTTTTCATCCGCTATAATGGCAAAATAGATTCCGCGTTGGTCAAGCCGGCTCTCAAGCTGCTCGATGCTGGCCGCTTGTATTCAGCCAACGTGCTCGGGTTGGCGCTTCAGCTGGCGCAAGCCCTTTCGGGCGGCGCGCCGGGCCTTCTCGGGCGGACCAGTTTGAAAGTCACGAACGGCAAGCTGATCCTCAATCTTCCGCGCGTCCGGGCGCCCTATATGGGTGAAACGGTGGAGCGCCGGCTTAAGGCTCTCGCCCGGGCGCTCGATTTGGAGCCGAAACTTAAGTGAGGCCGGTCGGATCACCGGGTTGCAACCGATTACCGGACCAACCGACTCGGTGATTGGGCGTGAGGACCGGAAGACGGCGGTACCCATGGTCGGAGTGGGTCCCAAGGAGTAGAATGTCAGCGGCTGGGGTGCTCTGGGGCGGTGTCGGCAAATGGACATCCTTCTCGTATTGACCTTCGCCACCGTCGCGATCGTTCTGCTGTTCGACTACACGAACGGCTTTCATGACGCCGCCAATATCGTCGCGACGGTGATCGCCTCGCGGGCGATGACGCCGGTGCAGGCGGTCGTCGTCGTCGGATTCTTCGAGTTCATGGGGCCTCTTCTCGGCGGCACCGCGGTCGCCAATACCATCGGAAAATTCGTCGATCTCGGCGGTTTGGCGCCCCGCCTGGCTCTTGAGACGCTGTTTTGCGGACTGATCGGCGCGATCGCCTGGAATTTCCTGACGTGGTGGAAGGGCATCCCGTCGTCGTCGTCCCATGCTTTGGTCGGGGGATTGGTCGGCGCCGTCGTCGTCTCGGTGGGAACCGATCACGTGGCATGGGGATTCACCGAGCTCTTCCAGCAGGGCAAGGTGACCGGGGTTACCAAGGTGATTTTGGCGCTCGTGTTGTCGCCGCTGATCGGCTTCTGGGGCGGCTTTTTCGTTCACCGCTTCGTTCTTGGGCTTCTGCGTGCGGCCCGGCCCTCGGCCAATGCGCCCTTGCGCCATGCCCAGTTCCTGACTTCGGCGGGGCTTGCCTTCTCGCACGGCGCCAACGACGGCCAGAAGAGCATGGGTATTCTTACCCTGGTCTTGTGGATGGGCGGGTTCATCCCGGCATTCGAGGTCCCCCTTTGGGTCGTGCTGGCGTGTTCCGTCGCCTTGACGCTGGGAATCCTCTCGGGCGGTTGGCGCATCGTCCGTACGCTGGGGTTCGCCATCTACCGGGTCCGTCCCATCCATGCCCTCGATTCGCAAATCGCGTCCGCCGCCGTGATCTTCACCGCGTCCATGATTGGCGCGCCGGTTTCGACAACCCACGTCGTCGCCACGTCGATCATGGGTATCGGCGCCTCGGAGCGGCCACGCGCGGTGCGCTGGGCCAAGGCCATCGAAATCGCCAAGACCTGGGTCGTCACGATGCCCGGATCGGCGGTGATGTCGGCGGTTATCTTCGCGCTGCAGCGCGGGTTTTTCGGTTTGGGTTGAAAGGAAGACGCCATGTCCGGCTCCGAGCCATCGATATTTAGGCGCCTGTACGAGCGGGTGTTTCCCAAGACCCCGGATTTCTTCACCATGTTGGCGGAACAATGTCAGCAGGTGGGGCATACCACCAATCTTCTGGTCGAATACATGGAAACCGGGGATTCCGATGTCGGAAATCTCGTCAAGCGGAATGAGCACGAAGCCGACGTCATCAAGGTGCGGAACATCCACACCCTCAACGAGGCGTTCTCGACCCCGATAGACCGCGAGGATATTTACCGCGCCATCGTCGACCTGGACGACGTCGTCGACTATTGCAAGAGCACGGTTTTCGAGATGGAAACGCTCGGCATCAAGCCCGACAAGTATGACCTCGAGATGGCGGTTCGCTTGCGCGAAGGAACCGCGGCTCTGATCAACGGCTATACCCGCTTGAAAACGATGCCGGCCGCGGCCGCCGACGACGCCAATGCCGCCCGCAAGGCGGAACGGATGGTGGAGAGAATCTATAGAGACGCCCTGGTCGACTTGTTCAAGGGCGACGATTACATCGCCATGTTCAAGCGCCGCGAAATATACCGCCATCTCTCCAATGCCGCCGACCGCATGGCCCATTGCGCCAACACGCTTCACGACATCGTCGTCAAAATGTGCTGACCCTGCCAAGCCTGTCAGGTGCATCTCCGCCTCCTTCCGGGGGATGAGTTCCACTCGCTCGGGAAGAAACTCCAGGGCTCAGGCCACATGGGATTGGCCTCTCATCATGCGAGCGATTCTCACGGCTTCAACGGATTTTCCGTTATCACCAAATGCCCGGGCGTTGCGGCCCTTCGGGGAGAGCCATTAAGCGTCGATTTTGCCCCCGTGCGTAACTTTCAAGAAACGATCCCATACCAAGTCATCAACCGTGGGTGATTCCGCGTATTACATCCGCGTCCGACCACGCGCGGCGCGGGACACTCTTGGGACACTGAAATCGGTATGTAGCGGTATACCGGAATATACTATTTTCAAGGGGGGTAGAGAGCTAATCGGTTGATTCTAAATAATTCAGAATCCGACTTAAAATCCCCAAGGGTTCAATCAGACCCCGTAACGGGCCACCTTTATTTCAAGGGGGCCGGTTCAAGTCCGGGAGCGGGCACCAAAATTTTTTGTAGGAATTGGAGCTATTCATTCAAGTTCATTGGTCTAAAGAACTCAGGCAAACTACTTGCCGGCGAGAATTACCCTGAGGTGCCGGTCAAGGAATTGCGTCAGCCCGAGACGGTTCAGGTGATCCGTATCGAAATAAAACCGACTCTCGTCCATCGTCAGGGAAAAATCGCGGATCGGCACCTGCCGCTCGGTAAGCACCCCGGAAAGGGCTTCATCGAACGCCGCCTCGTTCGGAAGAAGGCGGTAGAATTGTGCCGGCATGGGCATTTTGATGACGAAAACCGCGATGCCTGTCCGTTGCGCTGTATCGACGAACGTCGCGAATTTCTGCAGATAGCGTGCGAGCGCGGCGCGATCAGGGGCATTGTCAGGATACAGGTAGGCAATGCGCTTGCGGGTCGCGGACGTCGATGGCCGGTAGGTCCGGTTGAACTGATCTTCTCCTTCCCAAATATCGCGCTTGAAGCGCTCACGGTTATTGATCTTCGCAAAGCCCGTCACATAGGCGAGCGCGGCGCGCGGATCGATGCTTTCCGCGATGCTGTATTCCCAAAAGCGCCGAGCAAGCTCTAGCCGGAAAGGAGTCCGTCCGATCAGTTTGGCGTCGGCAAACCGGGCCTCATTCCAGCTTCGCGAATAGAATGCGAACGAATCGACGATATAAAGCAGATTGGCCGTTTGATGCTTAAGCAAGAAATATTCGAAAACGAACCGGTTGTAGAGCGGACCCGCGCCGGGAGAAGCCAGATTGAGAATCCGCAGGCCGGTCTTTTGCTCCATATGTGCGTTGAAGTCCGCGAAATCGAGCGGCATGGCATGCGACGCGCCCAGGATCACCCAGTCATAGACTTCATGTTCGGCGGTTTCGATTTTGAAGAATGGATTGGTATCGCCCGTCCGATATAAGAGTCGTTCGGAAGCGTAATGGACTCCCCCATATATAAGCAGGCCGATGGCCATGAAAAATAGGGCGGATCTGCGTAGCGCTGTCATCGGGCATCGTCCCTCTTTCCGGTTCGGCGGCCTCAAAACTGCATGTAGATGAATTCGCTTACCTGCCAGCGGCCCAAAATCAGGAGGGCGAAAATCCCCGCGTAATAGACTGCCCATCGCAGCGCCAGCGGCGCCGCGGCGAGACGCTCCCAAATCGAAAAACGCTCGTCCAGGATCTCAATGAACATCAGTAAGGCGATCAACGCCGCGCCGAGGTAGTGCTCCGTGCTGAATGGATAGCGGGTCAAAAGACCCGGTATCTGCCCGAGATTGGTTCCGATCCTCTGCAGGATAAGCAGCGCGTCGCTCACGGATGCGGCGCGGAAGAAGACCCACGCGACGGCGATCAGGTGGAAGGTCAGCACCACGCGGGCCACCAGCAGGGGAACGCTGGCGCCGAGTCTCGGCAGGTGCTCTCCCAGCCGGCGCCAGAACGGGGCGGTGGCCAGCCCGATCCACTGGTACAAGCCGTTCAGTGCACCCCAAATCAGGAAGGTCCACCCGACCCCATATCCCAGTCCGGCGTGCCACAGGCCGCTTACGACGAACACGGCCATTATGTTCACATACCGGCGCACCGGGCCGGTCCGGCCGCCGCCGAGCGGAATATACAAATAGTCGCGGAACCAACGACCGAGGGAAATGTGCCAGCGATGCCCCCAAAACTCGGCGGTGTTGCGGGACAGATATGGTCGGCGGAAGTTTTCCATCAGACGCACGCCGAACAGGAGCGAAACGCCGATCGCGATATCCGTGTATCCGGAAAAGTCGCAGTAAATCTGGAATGCGAAGAAATAAACGCTCAGTAACAGTTCGATCGGCGGGGCGAAGGCGGGAATGGAAAAATTACGATCGACCAAGGGCGCCAGATTATCGGCGATCACCGCTTTCTTGAACAGACCCCAGCCAATCAATTGCAGGCCGAGGACCAGCAGGACAGGATCTGCGCGCAGGCCGTCGCGAAGCTGCGGCAGAAAGGTCGGGGCGCGCTCGATGGGGCCGGCGAAGATTTTCGGAAAGTAGGCGACATAGAGAGCCGTATGGCCGGGGCTTTGCCCGCCGGACAGTCGCCGGACGTAGACGTCGACGAGATAGCTGACTCCCGAGAAGGCGTAGAAGGAAAACCCGACCGGCGATTTCTCGCCAAGCCGTGGTACCGCAAAGGCCGCTTCGGCGCCCAGCATCGCCACGCCCAACCGTTCGATCTCACCGGCGATGAAATCGTAGAACTTGAACGCGATCAGCGAACCGAGGACCGCAAGCAATCCCGCGGTCAGAAGCCCGATTCGGGCAAATTTGCCCGTTGTCCGGTCCATACCCCATCCACAGCCATAGATGATGATTGTCACCGCCGCCAGATGGAAGAGATTGGAAGGGTCCCACGCCGCGTAGAAGATGTAACTCGCCAGCAGCAGCCAAGCCCAGCGCTGACCGGCGGGTAGAACGGCGAACAGCGCCAGCGTCAACGGCAGGAACACGAAAAAACTGAGGGATGTGAACAGCATTTGTTCCGGCCCTTACGGGCCGCCCATTCGAATCGAACCGGTTCGCTAGTAGGAAGCGCCGCCTGCCCGTAGTTCCTCCGGTATCTGATCGATGGGGATTCCCGCGTTCAGGACGAAATAGCTGGCAAGGGCCTCGCGCTCTTGTGGCGTGAGTTTGATCTCGACGTGGCTCGGCTTGTTCATGGTGCCGAGCCAGTGCTCCTTGGTTCGGTCCTGCGTAACCGTGACTGTAATGATATGGCAGGATTGGCAATACTCCAGCGCCATGTCGCGGCCGTCATGGGGCAGGATTTTTCGCCAATCGGCCTTGGCAAGATCGGCTGGAATCTTGGCGGCCGGCAGCGGCATGTTGAAGGACATGTAGTCCGCAAGCGTGAGCAGCTCTTGCTCATCGAGAGCTTTCAAGGCCGGTACGGTTTTGGCGCGACCTTTCAGGTACTCGACCCACTCCTCGCGGGTCCGCTTGGCCGTCAGCAAATCCCGCGCCTCAGTCGCCGGCGGCTTGCTCTCGAATAGTTGGGTCAACAATGTCCGCCCGCCCAGTGGGATGAAGTCGAAAATCGGATCGGTCTGCGCCCGCAGGTGTCCGACCGGCAATGCGCCGACCACCGCCACGGCGACCAATACGGAGAGGCGATTGATGCTCATGGCTCTTTCCCCATTTCCTTTCGAGGCGGCCGCCGGAAGCCGGCAGGGCCGAGCAGCCGATCAGAAGCGCAGATCTTTCGGTACGTCTTCAACTCTCATGGGCATGTTGATCGTCGAGTATCGCGAGAATTCCTCGCGCTCCTGGGCCGTCATTTTCATTTCGCGATGAAACGGCGACTGGAACATGTTCAGCCAGGCCTGGACACTGCGATCTTGCGTCAGGTGGCTTGTGAATAACGAGTGACAGAACTGGCACTCGTTCCAGGCAAGTTCGCGCCCATCCCGCGGCAACGCGGTCACCAGGCCGCCTCGCTTTTCAGCCTGTGCCAGCCCGTCCTCGGGCAGCGGCATATTGACGGCGAGATAGGCGGCAAGCGTGCGCCATTCCCTCTCGGAAAGAGTCTTTCCCCGGACGGCGAATGTTCGGCGCCATTCTTCCTCGTTGCGACGCTCTCCCGCAACCTTGCGCAACTCCTTCTCGTCGGGCGGACTGCCCAGAATTTCAAGCAGCAATGTTTTGCCGCCTTTGGGCATGAAACTGTAGTCTCCTTGCGCCAGCACCGGCGCCAGCCCGAAGAGAAGAATGCCGAGAACAATCGGAAATATGCAGCTCGCGGATCTCGTCGCGGTCATGCCTCCCCCAAAGACGGAGCCCTGTCGCGAAAGGAGAACACGGGCACACGCAACTCGCCGCGCGCCTTCTCCGGCGGGAAGCCCTCGCCGCGCAACAGGTCGAGCACCACGACCGTGCCGTCGTCGAAGAACTGCTCATGGCAGGCATCACACACGATGGCGGGAACATCCTCGACGACTACGAGCCGGTCATGGTGCCAGAACGCCGAGCGTATGCCCGTGCGGTGAATGTTTGGGCTGCCGCAATTCGTGCAGCCCGCGGACTCTTGCTGATCTGGATCCATTGCCTCTTCGCTCCCCGCTCGTGTTCGATTCTGGCGGCGGCCGCAACCCCGGGGCGGATTTGCATCCGCCCCCGGCCTGGGGGTCGACCGGTGTCGTCGTATCAGCCGACAAGCTTCTTGGCGGCGTCCACGATGTGGGTGGCATTCGGCCGCATCCACAGGAACATCTCGGGCGCGGCCGGCGGCGGCGCGTCAGGGAAGGCCACGCGCTTATAGCGCGCACCGTCGACGTTCTCCGCCACCCGCGCGATAACCTCGGCGCCGGGACAGAGGGTGTAGTAGGATTGATCGACCGTCAGCAGCCGTTTGGTCTTCCGCACCGACGTTACCAGCGTCTCGGTGTCCATCGGCTTCAGCGAACGAAGATCGATGGTCTCGACCTTCATCCCCGCCTTTTGCAGTTGTTCCGTCGCCTTGAGGACCTCGGGCATGCCGCCGCCCGAGCCGACGATGGTGATATCGGTGCCCTCGGTACGCACGGCCGCCTTGTCGAGCGGTGTCATGTACTGCTCGTCGGGCACGTCCTCGATCATGCTGCGCAGACCGTCGGCCCAGAGAAAGGCTACCGGGTTTGGGTCGCGGATCGCCGACACCATCATGCCTTTTGCATCCGTGGGAGTGGACGGAATCACCGTCTTCAGGCCCGGGATGTGGGCGTAATAGGTGTCGATCTCGTAATCGGAGTGCTGGCCGGCAAATCCCGGGGTCTGTCCGGTCATCTCCAGAATGAACACCACGGGCATCTCTGCGTCGCCGCCGGTCATGGAGCGCAGCTTACCGGCATGGTTCTGGAGCATCTGGAAGCACATGCAGTTGCCCTGGTAGGGGATGTACGTCACTGCCTTCGAGCCAGCGAGACCCGCGCCCAGAACGCATCCCGCCATCCAATTTTCGTCGATGCCGGTATTGACCACCCGCTTGCGCCCGAACTCTTTTTCAAGATTGATCACTGGCTTTCCCGGAGTTGACGCCACCGGTGGCGTCAACTCGAAAATCCAAATCATATTCTTGTCCTGGCGCATCTCGTACTGAACGGCCTCGAGGACCGAGTACATGAAGCTCTTGCGTGCCATTTTATCTCTCCCAACTTATTGCCATGTCCGTGGTTGTCGCGTTCGGTCGGATCGCCGCGATCCAGCCTAACCGAATTGGCGAGCGGGAACGGTGCCCTCGACGAAGACGTTCTTGAGTCCGTCCTCCGGCTTGGCGAATGGCTGCTTGTCCGCCCATGCGAAGGCCTCGACCATTTCCTTCTTGGCGGCGGCTTCGATGGCGCTGGCCTTGGCACGATCCAGCACTTTCCAGCTGATGAGGGCGCTCCGGGAGATGTCGACCGGGTCGCGGGCCATCCAGGCGCGCACCTCACGCTCCGGACGGAACGACGTAATCGCCAGGGGATCGTAGCCGAACGCACCGAGCTCGTCGGGCTTGGCGCCGGGCGCGCCCCAGTGATTGTAGTAACGATAGGTCTTGGCCTCGATCAGCGTCGCACCCTCGCCGGCGCGCGCGCGTTCCACCGCCTCCTTAGCGGCGTTGTAGACCTGGAACACGTCTTGGCCGTCCACCACCACCCCCGGGATACCGTAGGTCTTAGCCGCGGAGGCGATGTCCTTCATCGGACAGGAATACGAATAGTGGGCGTACTGGTGATAGAGATTATTCTCGAGCACGTAGACGAACGGCAGCTTGAGCAGGGCCGCGTTATTCAGCGCGCTGTGGAAGTGGGGCGTGGCATAGGTGCCGTCGCCACCGTAATTCACCACTACCTGCTTGCTGCCTCGAGCGCGGATCGCGC
>CAYIQU010000015.1:0-11534 GCA_964365645.1 uncultured Hyphomicrobiales bacterium
GCGCGCCCACATGATGGCGGCGGCGGCCATGGGCGCGACCGCGTTCCAGAAGGGCCTGGGCGCGATCCATTCGCTCTCGCACCCGGTGGGCGCGATCTACGACGCGCACCACGGCCTCGCCAACGCCGTGTTCATGCCCTACGTGCTGATCCACAACCGCCGTGCCATCGAGGGCCGCATCGCCGCCGTCGGCCGCTACCTCGGCCTGTCCAAGCCGGGCTTCGAGGGATTTCTGCAATGGGTTCTGGATTTGCGCAAGGAGTTGAAAATCCCGCACGGCTGCCGCGCGTTGGGCGTCGAGGAAAGCCGGCTCGACGAGCTTTCCAAAATGGCCGCCGCCGATCCGACCGCCGGCGGCAACCCGGTGCCGGTGGACGCCGCCGCGATGAAGAAGCTCTACCAGGCGGCGCTGGCGGGAACGGTCTAGAAACGAAAACGAGGGCGGGGAGACACCACCATGCTGGAAACGGGACTCCTCGCCTTCACCACCTTCTTCGCCACCATTTCGCCCATCGACGTGGCGGTGTTGTTCGCGTCGCTCACCCCGCACGCGACTCAAGCGCGAAGACTCTCCTTGGCCGCGCGGGGCGTTCTGGTCGCGGCCGGCGTCCTGATCCTCTTCGCCCTGTTCGGCAACAAGCTGTTGGAGCTTCTCGGCATCACGCTCGCCGCGCTGCGCACCGCGGGCGGCGTGCTGTTGCTGCTGATGGCCATCGACATGGTGTTCGCCCGCTCGACCGGCGGCGTCACCACCACCGAGGACGAGGATTCGGAGGCCGCGCTGCGCCACGACATTTCCGTCTTTCCGCTGGCGACGCCCCTGATCGCGGGACCGGGAACCATGGGCGCGGCGATTTTGCTCTACGCCCAGGTCGCGGGCGATCCCGCGCGCACGGCCGGACTGTTCATCGCGCTGGCGGCGGTGCTGGCGCTGACGTTCGGCCTGCTGTTGATGGCGGGACGGCTGCACGCCTTCTTGGGCGTCACCGGCCAGAACGTCATTACCCGGGTCGTCGGCATCCTGTTGGCCGCGCTCGCCGTCCAGTTCGTGTTCGACGGCGTGCGCGAAAGCGGGCTGCTGCCCGGCTGATCCCTACTTCGCCGCGCAGACCAACGGCCAAACCACCTTGGTTTCCGCCGGCACGATTCGCCCGTCGGCGGCCTTGTAGGGCAACGGGACTTTCTTCGCCGCCGTGGGCAGCTTTTCGATTTCGCCGCTGGCGGCCGGCGGCCCCCGGAAAAGGGCGAGCGGGTCCAGCCAATGGCCGTCCTTGGGCGTCAACATCCGGGCCGAGCGGAATTTGTCGGTCGCGCCGTACCACGCGGAAAGATGCAGATGCGCGTGGCCGGCCGCGCCGTAAGCGCGCGATCCGACGGTGCCGGTTTTCCCGACGAAGGCGATGACCTCGCCCCTCTTGACCTTCCGGCCGATTTCCAGGCCGGGCATTTCCCGCAGGTGCTTGTATTCGGTGTAGGTCCAGACGGGAAGTCCGGTCTGTTCGGGCGCGTGCTGCAAGACGACCCCGATCCCGCCGATGCCGTCGCCCTCGGCCAGATGCACGACGATCCCGTCGGCCACGGCGATAATCGGCGTTCCTTCCGGCGCGGGAATGTCGAGGCCGCCGTGATAGCCTGCGTAGAACCGGCGGGTGCGCCCGCTGCCGTCGCCCCGGGTGGTGGAGGCGAAGAGCGAATTGGCCTCGAAGCAGGCCGCGCCGGAAGGATAGACCGGCGTCAGGCCGGTGGCGAAGAATCCCCGCTTCCGCATGGCGTCGGGATCGGCGCGCTGCGGAAAGAACGCGCCGATGGTTTCCGCGTCGGGCTCGAAGTCGACGGCCTCCGCGCCCGCCTCGGCGCCGAGGCCCGCCCAAACCGCCGCAACCCCGGCAATGCCGATCCATGCCGAGAGAGTCGCCCGCGAAATTTTCATTGCCGGCCTCATGATGCTGTTCCAACGCCGCGGCGGTTCAGGAAAATTCCCTGACGATGTCGCGATACAAATCGAGATGGGGAAACGGGCGCGCCGCGGCGGCGGCGGCGGCGGGCGCCAGGCTCCAGCCGATAAGCTCGTAGTGGTCGGCGCGAAACGGCGCGCGACAATCGCCCCACGCCGCCGAATCGAGCGCGACCTGGCCGTCGTGATCCTGCCGCCCGAAGCACGACGCGAACGGCCGCAGCAGCGCAAAAAGCTCAGGCACCGGCCGCGAGGCCGCGAACGAGACGTAGCGCACGTCCGGACGATCGGGAACGGCGTCGTTGAAGGCGGCGCACGCCGGCAAGGACAGATCCACCAGCGCCGGCCGCCACAGCCGCGCCAGGGGCCGCATCCAGGCGAACTCGCCGCGCAGCAGGGCATCCGCGATCGGCGAGCCGCGATGGGGCGTGCCAACGGTCACCACCGCGCGCACCCGCCGTTCGGGGTCCAACCGCGCCGCCAGATAGCGCGCGTCCAGCCCGCCCATGCTGTAGCCGACCAGAACGAGGGGGCCGTCGCCAAGATCGGCCAGCGCGCCGGCCAGAGCGGTCGCCCGCGCGACGACGCCCTTGGCCGCCGGGACCTTCACCAGGGCGTACCGAACGCCGAGCCGATCCATCAATTCGGGAATTTTCCGGAAATAGTGGACGTCAACGAACGGCACGGGCAGGCGAACGAAGCCGAGAAAGCCGTGCACGAAGACGAAAATGGGTTTCCGGTCGTTCATGGGTTCCCGGCCCTACCCCCTGACCCGCGCGCCGTCGGGATCGTAGGGCGGGCGCTTGAGCCAACGGCACGGCACGCGCGCGCCCGCGACTTCCAGTTGGTAGGTTCCCGAAGCGAGGAAGGCGTCGTCGACGCCTTCGGCCCGGCGCACGTAGCCGTAGCCGATCCCGTGGCCCACCGTGTGGCCGAAGCCCGCGCTGGACAGCCAGCCGACGACGTGGCCGTCGCGCAAGATGGTTTCGCGGCCCCATAGCGCGATCTTCGGATCATCCACGGCGAAACACGCGAGCTTCTTGGCAAGCGGCTTTTCCTTGGCCGTCCGCAGCGCCGCGCGGCCCTGAAACGGCGCGCCGCTTTTCAGCTTCACCGCCCAGCCCAGGCCCGCCTCGAAGGGGTTCGAGTCCGGATTGATGTCCGCGCCCCAGGCGCGATAGCCTTTTTCCAGGCGCAGGGTCTCGATGGCGCGATAGCCGGCCAACGCCAGCCCGTGATGGCGTCCCGCCGCGACCAGGGCGTCGAAGATGCGCTCGGCGTGCGCTGTGGGGATGTGCAATTCCCACCCCAACTCGCCGACGTAGGTCACGCGCAAGGCGCGCACCTTGACGCCGGCGATGGGCAAGTCCTGCCATGTCATGAACGGAAACGCGGCGTTGCCCATGTCGGCGTCGTTGACCGCGGCAAGGATGGCGCGCGACTTCGGCCCCATCAGCGCCAGCGTGGCGAAATCCTCGGTCACGTCGACGAGGCGCGCGTCCAGGTTCGCGGGAATGTGGCGTGCGATCCAGTCGAAGTCGCGGGTGCGAAAGCCGGTGCCGGTGACGATGTAATAGGAATCCGCCGCGAGCCGGACCGCCGTCAGGTCGGCCTCGATTCCGCCCCGGGCGTTGAGCAGCTGGGTGTACGTCACCGCGCCGGGCGGCTTGGCGACGTCGCCCGCCGCGATCCAGGACAGCGCCTGTTCGGCGTCGCGACCTTCGAGTGTGAACTTGGCGAACGAAGTCTGGTCGAACAGCGCCGCCTGCTCGCGCGCGGCGCGGTGTTCGGCCGCCACGGCGGTTGTCCAATTGGGGTCGGCGAAGGAATAGCGATCCTCGCGCGCCGTTCCCGGCGGCGCGAACCAGTTGGCGCGCTCCCACCCCATCTTTTCGCCGAAGACCGCGCCCGCCGCCTTCAGGCGGCCGTAAAGCGGCGAAACGAAACGCGGCCTGGCCGAGACGTGTTCCTCCGCCGGCCAAGCGACCGTGTAGTGCTTGGCGTAAAGCTCCAGCGTGCGGGCGCGGACCCAGTCCACGTCTTGGTGCGGCGCGCCGAAGCGGCGGATGTCCACCGGCCACAAGTCCATGGGCGGCTCGCCGGCCTCGATCCATTCCGCCAGCGCACGGCCCGCGCCGCCGGCGGACGCGATGCCGAAGGCGTTGAAGCCGGCGCCGACGAAAAATCCCGGAACCTCGGGCGCCTCGCCCAAAATGAAATTGCCGTCGGGGGTGAAGGATTCGGGGCCGTTGACCAGGGTGCGGATGCCCGCCGTTTCCAGCGCCGGCACGCGGGCGAGCGCGGCCTCCATCATCGGCTGGAAGTGATCCCAGTCGGAATCGAGCAGCGTGAAGTGGAACCCCGTGGGAATCCCGTCGTTGGCCCATGGCTTCGGGTCCGGCTCGTAGCCGCCCATGACCAGGCCGCCGACTTCTTCCTTGTAGTACGTCAAGCGGTCGGGGTCGCGCACCGTCGGCAGATCGCGCGGCATCCCGGGAATCGGCTCGGTCACCAGGTATTGATGCTCGACGGACACCAGCGGCACGTTGACGCCGGCGAGCCGGCCGACTTCGCGCGCCCATTGCCCGGCGCAGTTGACCGCGATTTCGCAGGCGATGGGCCCTTCGGCGGTTTCAACGGCCGCGACCCGACCGTCCTTCAGGCGCACGCCCGTCACCGCGCAGTCCTCGACGATCTTGGCGCCGGCCGTGCGCGCGCCCCGGGCCAGCGCCTGGGTGATGTCGGACGGATTGGCCTGGCCGTCGGTGGGCGCGAACGCCGCGCCAATGACGTCGGCCGCGTCCATCACCGGCCACAATTTCAGGGCCTCGGCGCGGTCGATGATGTGCATCTCCAGGCCGAAGCTTTTCGCCGTGGTCGCCTGGCGCTTGAGTTCGATCAAGCGGGCGGGCGTGCAGGCGAGCCTGAGGCAACCCGACATCTTCCAGCCCGTCGCCAGGCCGGTTTCGGCTTCGAGGCGCTTGTAAAGATCGACGCTGTGGGTCAAAAGCCGCGTGACGTTGGCGTTCGAGCGCAACTGGCCGACCAGCCCCGCGGCGTGGAAGGTCGATCCGCTGGTCAGCTTGTGGCGCTCGATCAGCACCACGTCCTTCCAGCCGAGCCGGGCCAGATGATAGGCGACCGAGCAGCCGATGATGCCGCCGCCGATGACGACCGCGCGGGCTTGCGTGGGTATGCGGCTCATGTCGCCCTTCCCTGGCGCGACCCAAAAGGCTTAGCGCCGCGCCGCCATTCCCGGCAAGACTTGGTTTTCGATCCAATTGCGGACCTCGAGCGTCCGCACGTCGGGATTCAGGACGTCGTCGTCGATGCCGAGCCCCCAGGCGATATCGGTCCGTTTCGGGTCGCGGTGCAGGGTTTCCATCTGCTCGACGTAGGCCGCCGTCGCCGCGCGATCCTTGAAGAAGCCGAGCTTGATCAGCTTGTCGGTCCGGCAGTGGGTCAGGCGGGCCATTTCGCGCAGGTCGTATTCGGGGTGGTACTGCAAGCCCCAGAACACGCCGCCCTGGTGGGTGACCGAAACCGCCTGGACGTGGGTGAAGGCGTTGGACGCCAGCAGCACCGCGCCCGGCGGCAGGTGCGTGATTTCGTCGACGTGGCTGATGAAGCCGTCGAACACGGACGCCTTGCCCGCGTACATCGGGTGGCCGCGCCCCTCGGGCGTCAGCGCGATCTTGCGCGCGATGCCCATCTCGCGGCCGCGCGGGTTGGCCCGCACGATGCCGCCCGCCGCGACCACGGCGATCTGCGCCGCCCAGCAACTGCCGAAACTGGGCACGCGCGCCTGGAACGCGGCGCGGGCGAGATCGAGCTGGCCGCGCACTTCCTTGGTGTCCTCGTAGATGGTCAGGCTGCACCCGGTCCAGGCGATGCCGTCGTAATCGGCCAGCGCCTTGCCCGACGGAATCGCCGTGCCCGGATCGCTGGGATGGAGAACGTCGCAGCGAACGCCGGGCAGAACGCGTTTCAGCATGGCGACGTAGAGATCGCCGGCGACGCCGGCCCCGCCCGCCGCCAGTTCCTCGCGCGCGGCGCGGACGTAGCCGTCAATGACCAGGATGCGGGGCGATGCGGGCATTAGGATTCCTTATGGTTCACGCGCCGGCCAGCCGGTCGATGACCGACGGCAAGTCGCGGTGGCTGGCGCACACGGCGTCGGCCGAGGTCTTGTCCTTGTCCACGTCGCGGGTGGCGGTGAACAGGACGGCCTTCATCCCCAGCGCCTGCGGTCCCTTGACGTCGTTGTGATCGCGGTCGCCGATGTGGACCATCTCCTCGATGGCGACGCCCATCTGCCGCGCGGCGGATTCGAACATGGAGCGATGCGGCTTGGAATGGCCGACCTCGTCGGAAAAGGCGAACGCGGCGAAGTAATCCTTGAGGCCGTAGAGATCGAGAAGCTGGCGCAGCTTGGTTCCCGGCGTGACGATGGCGTCCGACGCGATGCACAGCTTGTAGCGCTTGGCGAGATCGGCCAGCGCCTCGCGCGCGCCGGGAATCATGTCCGGCGGAATGTCGATTTCCATGCGCCCCAAGGCCTCGGCCAAGGCCCCGAGATCGCTCTCGGGCAGCGCCCGGCCAAGCCCGGTCAGCGCCACTTTCACCCGCTCGGCGATGGTCCAGGTGATGGAATGCTCGCGCCAGACCTTGTTGAAGGCGGCGTCGGCGACGTCGAAGGCGAGATCGACCCGCGTCCGCTCGATGGCGCCGTGGCGGTTCAACGCCTCCCACAGCAATTGGCGGCGATGGTCGCGCTTGCTGGGCAGGCCGCGCGCCCGGCGCTTCGGTTCGTCGGAATCGTCGTGGACCAGGGTATCCCACAGATCGAACGTGACGGCCTTGATGGTGCGGGGCACGGGATCGGACTCCTGAGGGCGCTCGACCCTGGAAGCGCGGACGGCGGCGCGGCGGCCCCGGCCGGTCAAGCGGCTGCACGATTATTTGGTATTTTGTGGCATTTTGTCCACCCCTATCCTCGCCCCCGGAAAAGGGACGGAAAAGGCGGGAAGCCGGGACGCCGGACTTAGCGGACGGGGGGCTTGGGCGGGGACGGGGTTTCTTCCAGGGTCTTATAGCTCTGCCCGTCGAAGGGGTCCGGGCGGTCGTAGCAATTCACCCCGCCGATGGAGCGATAGCAATAAACCTTCGGCGCGCCGGAACGCATTTCGTCCTCTTCGCAATAGGCCTGGCCTTTCTCCCGCCGGATGGTCGAGCAGTTCTTGCCGCTGAAGAACGACACGAAGTGGTCGCTCAAGGGCTTCTCGGTCACGACGGTGGTCGCGCCCTCGACCTGGGCGAAGCCGGGCACGGCCCCGCAACCCGCCAGGGCGAGAAGAACCAAGGCAAGGGCCGGAACCAAGAAACGAAAATTCGACATCGGGGTCATGTTCGCCATCCTAGCGCCCCAGTAAACCGATCTAGGGTTAACAAACCGTTAATTTCAAGACCGACACCCGGTTGATCGGCCGGGTCCTTTCGGGTTGACTCCCCCTACGCTCCCCCGTCTTGCCAAAGGACACCCCATGGCCGCGCACCCGCCGCTTTGCGACTTCGGATGGAAGGCCCGCGATTTCCGCCTCAAGGGAATCGACGGCAAGACCTATACCCTGGCCGAGGCGAAGGGGCCCAAGGGCTTGCTCGTCATGTTCATCTGCAACCACTGCCCCTACGTGAAGGCGATCGTGGACCGCCTGGCGCGCGACGTGCGCGAACTACAAGGCCTGGGCATCGGCGCGATCGGGATCATGGCCAACGACGTCGCCGCCTACCCCGAGGATTCCTTCGACCACATGAAAACGTTCGCCGCCAGGAACGGTTTCACCTTCCCCTACGTCATCGACGAAACTCAAGGCACGGCCCGGGATTGGGGCGCGGTCTGCACGCCGGACTTCTTCGGCTTCAACGCCAACCTCGAATTGCAGTATCGCGGCCGGCTGGACGCCTCGCGCAAGGAAGCGGCGCCGCCGGACGCCCGGCGCGAATTGTTCGAGGCGATGAGCCGGATCGCCCAAACCGGTCAAGGTCCCCGCGAACAAAACGCGAGCATGGGCTGCTCGATTAAATGGAAAGGCGACGCCTGAAAAGGCTCAAGGCCCGGTGCCGCCGCCGAGCGCCTTGTAAAGACCGATCGCGGCGTTGAAGCGGGCAAGCCGGGTTTGAATGGCGCCGTCTTCGGCCTGCAGCAGGGTCCGCTGCGCCTCCAGCACCGTCAGGTAATCGACCGCGCCCTCGCGGTAGCGGATATCGGCGAGCCGTTGCGCCTCGCGCGCCGACGCGACGGCGACGGCCTGCAACCCCTCCTGTTCCCCCAGCAGGCGGGCCGCGGCGAGGCCGTCCTCGACGTCGCGCAAACCGGCGAGGACCGCGCCCTGATAGGCCGACGCCAATTCCAGCTTCTTGGCTTCCGACAGGCGCACGTTGCCGACCAGCTTGCCGTGATCGAACAGCGTCGCGGTCATGCCGGCGCCCAACGTCCAGAAGACGCTATGCGGTTCCAGCAGGGACGACAAATGGGCGCTGGAATAGCCGCGTTCGGCGGTCAGCGTGATCGAGGGAAACAGTTGGGCGCGGGCGACGCCGATGTTGGCGTTGGCGGCCTCGAGATTGGCTTCCGCCTTGCGGATGTCGGGGCGGCGCAGCAGCAACTCGGAGGGCAGGCCGGGCGCGATCATCGGCACCGATAGGGTTCCCAGCGTCGTCTTCCCGAGGCGAAGCCGCGACGGCGGCAGGCCGCAGAGAACGGCGAGGCCGTCGAGCGCCTGTTGGCGCTGCAATTCCAGGACCGGAACCTGCGACTCGATCAGGGCGACGTTGCTGCGCTGTTGCGCCGCCTCCAGGCCCGACACCTTGCCGAAGGATTCCTGCTTTTCCGCCAGCTCCAGGGATTGGCGCGCGATGTGAAGATTGCGCCGCGCCGTTTCCACGCGGTCGGCGAGCGCCAGGACCTGGAACCAGGCCGAGGCGACGCCCGCCGTCAACGTCAAGGCGACCGTGTCGCGGTCGAATTCGCTGGCCCGAAGCGCGGACCAGGCCGATTCGACCGTGGCGCGGTTTTTCCCCCAGAAGTCCAACTCGTAACTGGCGCTCACGCTGCCTTGATAGCTGTGATAGGCGGTGGTCGGCTTGCTCGTCCGGCTCGACGAGGTCGTGGTGGACGAACTCGAACGCCGCAGCACTTGATCCTGCGCCGACAGGCCGACCGAGGGCAGCATCGGCCCGCCGGCGATGGTCAGTTGCGCCTCCGCCTGCCGGATCCGCGCCACCGCCGCCTTGAGGTCGTGATTGTTGTCCAGCGCGGTTTGTTCCAGCGCATCCAGTTCCGCAACGCCGAACGCCTTCCACCAGGCGGGCGGCGCGACCAAGACGGGCGCCGAGATTTCGGGCGCGGCGTCGCCCGCGTTGCCCCACCAATCGGGAAGCGCCATGTCCGGCAATTTGAACTCGGGCGTCAGCGAACACCCGCCGAGCAGGACCGAAACCAGCAAAGTCGCGGGGGCGAAGCGGCGCATGAATTTCACTCCGCCGACAAGGCCGCGACCGGGTCCAGGTTCGCGGCCTTCCGGGCCGGCATGAACCCGAACAAAAGACCGGTGGCGAAGGCGCAGCCGAAGGCGAGCACCACCGGCGGCAACGACAGGACGATGGGCCGGCCGAGGGATTGCGCGATCAAGGCGACCGCCAGCCCGCCGGAAACGCCGAGCGCGCCGCCGAAGGCGCACACCACCAGCGCCTCGGTGATGAATTGCAACAAGATGTTCCAGGCGCGCGCGCCGGTCGCCATGCGAATGCCGATCTCGCGGGTGCGCTCGGTCACGCTCACCAGCATGATGTTCATGACGCCGATGCCGCCGACCACCAGCGAGATGGCGGCGATGGAGCCCAGCAGAATGGTCAGGGTGTTCTGGGTCTCGGCCGCCGTTTCCAGGATCGAGGCCATGTTGCGAATCTGGAAGTCCTGGACCCGGTGACGGGCGAGCAGCACGGCGTTGATCCGGTCCTGGGTCGCCGGCATGGCGCCCAGGTCCTCGACCTGAACGACGATCGAGCGCAAATGCCGCTGGCCGAAAAGGCGGAGGCTGCCGGTCGTGAGCGGCACGAAGGCGGCGTCGTCCATGTCGCTGCCGAAGGGCGTCGCGCCCTTGACCGCCATCACGCCGATGACCTGGAAGGGAATGTTGTTGACCAGGACGTAGGCCCCGATCGGATCGATGCCCGGCGGAAACAGGTTGTTCACCACCGTTTGGCCGAGCGCGATCACGGGAACGTAACGCCGGACTTCGTCTTCGCCGAAGAAAATGCCGCTCGCCATCGGCCAATCCCGTGCCTGGGGATACTTCTCCGACGTCGCCGTGACCGAGGTCTGATAATCGGCGTTGCCGTGGCGAACGGTCACCCCGCCCCCCATTTCGGGAACGGAGGCGAGCACGTTGGGGATTTTGCCGACTTCCTCGGCGTCGTCGAAAACGAGCGTCGCCACCTGCGAGCCGTAGCCGCGCAGGTTCGGCGCGCCGGGACGTACCAGCAGCAGATTGGTGCCCATCGCCTGGATGCGCGCCAGCACCTCCTGCTTGGCGCCGTCGCCGATGGCCAGCATCGCCACCACCGAGCCCGAACCGATGACGATGCCGAGCAGCGTCAGCGCCGTGCGGAACAGGTTCGCGCGCAACGACCGCAGCGCCATCTTCATCGCCTCGGCGACGTCGGCGACCACGCCCGTGGCGCGGACGATCGCGTCGGCCGCCGGAAACGCCGGCACGGCCGGCGCGGCGACGCGTTTCTTGTCGCCGCCGGTGTCGGAAACGACCACGCCGTCGGCGAGCGTGACGACGCGGTCGGCCTCGGCCGCGACCTTGGAATCGTGGGTGATGAGGATGACGGTGTGCCCTTCGTCGTTGAGGCGGTGCAGGATCGCCATCACCTCGCGGCCGCTTTTGCTGTCGAGCGCGCCGGTCGGCTCGTCGGCCAGGATCACGCCGCCGCCGTTCATCAGGGCGCGGGCGACCGACACCCGCTGCTGCTGGCCGCCGGACAGCTGGTGCGGGCGATGGTCGAGGCGGTCGCCGAGGCCCAGCGTCTCCAATATCCGCTTGGCCCGCGCGACGCGGTCGGCCTTGCGCATCCCGGCGTAGATGGCGGGAATTTCCACGTTCTCGACCGCGTCGGCGGTGGCGAGAAGATTGTACTGCTGGAAAATGAACCCGAACGCGTCGCGGCGCAGAAGGGACAAGGCGTCGCGGTCCAGTCCCGACACGTCCCGGCCGGCGAACCGGTAACGCCCCGAGGTCGGCCGGTCGAGACAGCCGAGCAGGTTCATCAGCGTCGTCTTGCCCGATCCCGACGCGCCCATGACCGCGACGAATTCGCCCCGCCGGATGGTCAGGGAAACGTCGTGCAGCACTTCGATGTCCAGCGCGCCGGTGCGGAAGGTCTTGACGATCCGGTCGAGAACGATCAGCGGCTCGCCCGGCGCCACCGCCCCGAGGGCGGACCCGACGAGGCCGCGATCGGGCGGCGCGCTCACAGGCGCGGCCTCGCCGTCGGCGCGGGCGTCGGCGCCGCC
>CAYIQU010000016.1:0-11490 GCA_964365645.1 uncultured Hyphomicrobiales bacterium
TCGCCGTCGCGACCGGCGCGCCCCACGCCGTCGCCTGTTCCAGCGGTACCGCCGCGCTGCACTTGGCCGCGCTGGCGCTCGACCTCGGCCCCGGCGACGCGGCGGTGGTGCCGAGCGTGACGTTCCTGGCCACCGCCAATGCGCTCCGCTACGTCGGCGCCGACGTGGTGTTCGCCGACGTCGATCCCGAAACGGGCCTGCTCACCCCGGCGGCGCTGGAGGACGCGCTGAAGCGGAGCGCGAACGACAAAGGCAAGCGGATCAAGGCGGTCTTTCCCGTCCATCTCGCCGGCCAGTGCGCCGACATGGCGGCGCTCGAGCCGCCCGCCCGCCGACATGGCCTCAAGATCGTCGAGGACGCCTGCCACGCCGTCGGCGCGGCGTGCGGCGGCCGGCCGGTCGGGGCCTGCGACTGGTCCGACATGGCGGTTTTCTCGTTCCACCCCGTCAAGACCATCGCCATGGGGGAAGGGGGCGCGGTCACGACCCGCGACGCGGCGCTGGCGCAAAGGCTTTGCGATCTGCGCAACCACGGCATGGTGCGCGATCCCGCGCGCTTCGAGATTCGCGACCAGGCGTTCGACGCGGACGGCCAGCCGAACCCCTGGTATTACGAAATGCCCGAGCCGGGATTCAACTACCGCGCCAGCGACATCCATTGCGCGTTGGGCCTGAGCCAGATCGGGAAACTCGGCCGCTTCGTCGCCGAACGCCGCCGTATCGTGGATTGGTATGCCGAGGAATTGGCTCCGCTCGCGCCCGTCGTCCGGCCCATGGCGCGCGTGCCGGGGTGCGAGCCGGCCTGGCATCTGTGCGCCGCGCGGATCGATTTCGCCGCCGCCGGGGTCTCGCGCGGGCGCGTCATGCGCGCGTTGGCGGCCGCGGGCATCGGCTCGCAGGTTCATTACCTGCCGGTGCATCGCCAGCCCTATTACCGCCGCCTGTACGGCGACCTCGATTTGCCGGGCGCCGATGCCTATTACGCGCGCACCCTGTCGCTGCCGCTGTTCGTCGGCCTCGCGCGGGCCGACGTCGCCCGCATCGTCGCGGCGCTGGCCGGGGCGCTGGGATTGAAGCGATGACGACGGCGGTCATCGTCCAGGCGCGCATGAGGTCCTCGCGCTTGCCCGGCAAGGTGCTTCTGGACGCGGGCGGAGCCACGTTTCTCGATCATGTGCTGAGTCGCTGCCGGGAAATTCCCGGCGCGGACGTCGTCTGCTGCGCGGTTCCCGACACGGCCGACAGCGACCCGGTCGCGGCCGAGGCGGCGCGGTTGGGCGTCGCGGTGTTTCGCGGCTCGGAAACCGACGTGCTGGATCGCTATTGGCGGGCGGCGCTCTCGCTCAAGGCCGATGTGGTCCTGCGCGTCACCTCCGACTGCCCGCTGATCGATCCGGCGGTCTGCGGCCGGGTGCTGGCCCTGCGCGAACACACGAACGCCGATTACGCCTGCAACAACATGCCGCCGTCGTGGCCGCACGGACTGGATTGCGAGACGTTGACCTTCGCCTGGCTCGATCGCTCGGCGCGCGAGGCGACCAAGCCGTTCGAGCGCGAGCACGTCACCCAATTCGTGCGCAACCATCCCGATTCGCGCAAGGCCAACCTGCCGTGCCCGGCGGGGAACGTCGCCCATCACCGCTGGACGCTGGACACGCCCGCCGATCTCGAATTTTTCCGCGCTCTCTTTCCCCGTCTGCCTTCGGGCCGCGCGGCATGGGACTGGATGGTTCCGCTGGCCGCGGTCGAGGCCGACCCGGCGCTGGCGGCCATCAACGCCGGCCAGGACCGTTACGAAGGCTTGAAGAAATCCCTGGCCCGGGAAGCGGGACCGGCCGAAAATTAGCACTGTCGGCCGGCGGCGTCGCCCTTTGCGTCGCGCCTGGCGGATCGCCTCGCCACGGCGCAACGCAGCCGATTCCATCCGGCCGCAACCTGCTAGAGCCGGGCGGCGAGCAGACCCCGCCGTTCGAGCAGAACGCGCGAAACCGCCAGCAATTCGCCTTCCCGCGCGGCGACGAATCCGGGAACCTGGCTGACGGCGACGATCGCGATCTCGACGTATTCGCCGCTGCCGCGCTCGGCATGCCGCCGGCGCACCGTTTCCGCCGACAGGGACGAGGCCAGCGCGATGCCGATGTCGACGATACCGCTGTCGTCGTCCTCGACGGCGCAAAACAGTTCCAGGCCGAAAACGTCGCCGGGATCGAGGCCGATTTCCTCGGCCAGTTCGGCCAGGATTTGGCGGCGCAAATTCACCCGTCCGGCGGCGTCGGCGGGCGTGTCCATGGCTTGGGCCTCGACACCGCCCGAGGGTACCAGTTCCCAGCGGCCGGGGGCGGCGGTCAGCGCGGCGGCGCGTCGGCCGAAGACGACGCCGTCCGCGCACATCAGAACGCCCGAAACGGCGAGCGGCCGCACCGCCAACGCCGCCGCCAATTCGGGCCGCGCGCGCTGGGCGATTCGATGGCGATAGGGAACGAATCGGCCGGTGATCCGCTCGGCCGAGAAATGGTCGACGCTGAACAGGGTTCCGTCGGTCAGGCCTGGCCGCCGCGCCCGTTCCGCGTCCCAGGCCGCCGTCACGGCCTTTTCCAGATCGGCGGACAGGGGCGGGGATCGGGGGTCGGCCCGAATCTCGACATTGGGGGAAAGGTCGTGAACGGTTATCATCGGGTTAGGATACCTGTATTATCCGTTGTTCGGAACCCGTCCCAATGGCGCCCATCGCGATCTCCTTCGAATCCTGCCAGCCCATGGAGGCGCATGCCCGCGTGGCGATGGATTGGCGTAACGATCCGAAAACCCTCGCCGTGTCGTTCCACCGCGAACCCAAAACGTGGGATTCCTTCTGGCCCGAATTCCGCGACACCTATTTTACCCACGATTGCCACCCGGCGCCGCTGTTCGCCCTCGAGGACGGCCGCCGGGTTGCCTTTCTCCGCTTCCGGCGCGTGTCCCATCCCGAAGGCCTGGCCGGGCTGGCGACGGACATTTCCATCAACGTCGCGCCCACGGCGCGCGGACGCGGCCTCGGCGCGCGGATTCTCGCCGCGATCCAGGGCCATCTCGCCGCCCTCGGGATCGATTCCGTCGTCGCCGAGGTGCTCCGGGAAAACGCGGCGTCGCATAAAGCGTTCATCGCGGCCGGATTCCGGTCCCTGGGTGCCGAGACCAAGCGCGTCGCCGACACCGGCGAGAACTACGCCATCGTCCGTTACGTCGCCGATCTAACGCCCGCATTCTGGCGCCAAGGGCGCGTCCAGGTGATCGCCGAGGCCGGTTCCAACTGGCGCGCCGGCTCGCCCGAGCGGGACATGGCCCAAGCCCGCGCACTGATCGACGTCGCGGTTGAAGCCGGCGCCGACGCCGTCAAGTTTCAGACCTATCGCCCCGAGACCGTCTACGTCGCCAACGCCGGCAACAGCGATTATCTCTCGAAAGCCGGCGTCAAGGACGACATCGGCAAGATATTCGCCGATCTCGCCATGCCCTATGAAATGATCCCCGCGCTTGCCGCCTATTGCCGCAAGCAGGGCATCGCCTTCATGTCGACGCCGTTTTCGCCCGACGACTTCGCGGCCATCGACCCGCACGTGATCGTTCATAAGGTCGCCTCCTACGAAATCAGCCATCCGCACCTGATTACGCTCGCCGCCCGTTCGGGCAAACCCCTGGTGATGTCCACCGGAGCCAGCATCGAATCCGACATTGCCTGGGCGGTCGACCTTTTTCACGCCGAGGGCGGCAAGAACCTGTGCCTGATGCAATGCACCGCCAAATACCCGGCGAACATCGATTCGCTCAACCTGCTGGCCATTCCATCGTTGCGCCGTCGGTTCCGCGCCGCCGTCGGCCTGTCGGATCACAGCCGCGAGCCGGCGCTGGCGCCGGTCATGGCGGTGGCGCTCGGCGCCCGCGCGATCGAGAAACATTTCACCCTCGACAACAACTTGCCGGGTCCCGATCACTCGTTCGCGCTGCTGCCCGAGGAACTGACTCGGCTGGTGCGCGAGGTGCGCATGGCCGAACAGGCCTTGGGCGACGGCATCAAGCGCGTGCTGCTCGCGGAGGAAGAACTCGCCGCCTACGCCCGCCGCGGCTTGCAAGCGACCCGCCCCGTCGGGAAGGGCGAGATTCTCCGCGAGGGCGACAACTTCGCCATTCTTCGCCCCGGAAAACGGACGCTTGGCGCGCACCCGCGTCATCGCGCGGGCATCGAGGGACGGAAGGCGCGCCGCGCGATCAAGCTGGGCGAGGGGATTCAGGCGGATGACGCCACCGACTGATCGCCTTTTGTTGCTCGATCTCGACGGCACGCTGGCTGACAGCCTGGGCGTGATGAAGGACGTTTATTTCCGGTTCATGGCAAGCGTCGGCCGCGCCGGTAACGACGCGGAATTCGACCGCCTCAACGGTCCGCCGCTGGACGAAGGCGTGCGGATTCTCAAGGAAATCCACGGGCTGGACGTACCGTTGGCCGAATTGCGGGCGCGCTACCATGCGCTCGTCGACGCGGTTTACCTGAGCGCCCCGCCCGCGCGCGACGCCCGGCCGCTGCTGGAATCGGCCAAGCAACGCGGCTGGACGACCGGCGTCGTCACCTCGAATACCGAGGCGCGCGCCCGCGCTTGGCTCGACGGCACGGGCCTGGCGCCGTTGGTGGACATGGTGATCGGCGGCGATTCCGTCGCCAACGGCAAGCCCGCGCCCGATCCCTACGCGCTGGCGTTGCGGCGGGCGGGATGCGCGGCGCGCGACGCGCTCGCCGTCGAGGACTCCGCGCAAGGCGCGGCGTCCGCGCTGGCCGCCGGGATTCCGACGCTGGCCCTGGTGCACGACCCAAAGAGACCGCTCGCCTGGCCGAACGGCGCAACGCCGATCGACGGCCTCGCGGCGGTGCGGCGGTGGATCGAAAGCAAACCCGGCTAGCAGGCCGCGAAAAAACTCTTTCGCGGATCGTGCGGGCGTGATTCCCTAGTTACCGCGAAAAATAGGCCGCCGTTGAGCACAAACACCCTCCATACGCCGCCCCGGCGCACCGGATAGCTCCACCGAGACGGTTTTTCCACAACCTGCTAGACTGCATTCGCCAAGCCATGCCCCGCACCGTCGCCACCATCGAAGCGCGCATGACCTCGACCCGCCTTCCCGGCAAGGTGCTGATGGAAGCCGCGGGCAAACCGATGCTCGAACTGATGATCGAGCGGCTGCGCCGCGTGCCGTCGCTGGACGGCATCGTGATCGCGACCACGGCGAACGCCGCCGACGATCCGGTGGAGGCGCTGGCCGAGCGGTTGGGCGTCGGCGTCTGGCGCGGCAGCGAGGACGACGTACTCAGGCGCGTTCTCGACGCCGCCCTTCATCACAAGATCGACGTCATCGTCGAAACCACCGGCGATTGCCCCCTGATCGATCCGGCGGCGGTCGAGGAATGCATTCAGGTCTACCGCCGGGCCAAGGTCGATTATGTCTCCAACGTGCTGACCCGCAGTTATCCCGTCGGCATGGACACGCAGGTCTTCGCCACGGCGGTGCTGGCGGACGTGGCGCGGCGCACGAATGACGCAAGGGACCACGAGCACGTCAGCCTCTACATCCATCGTCATCCGGAAATCTACACGCTGAAAAACGTGCCCGCGCCGGCGCATCTGACGCGCCCCGAGCTGGCGTTGACCCTCGACACGCCCGAGGACTACCGCCTGATCGGCGCGATCTTCGCCGATCTGTATCCCGCCCATCCCGCTTTTTCCCTGGCCGATGTTCTGGCGCTGCTTGACCGTCGGCCCGACATCGCCGAAATGAACGCCCATGTCCGCCGCAAGAAAGCCTGAACCCCTTTCGGTCCTGATCGTCGGCTGCGGCGCCATCGCCGGCGGCTACGACGAACGCCGCCCGCCGACGGCGAAAAAGGGCGGCGGGGTTTTCAGCCACGCGGGCGCCTATCGGGCACACGGCGGATTCCGGCTGGCGGCCTGCGTCGAGCCGGACGCCGCCCGCCGCCGCGCCTTCATGGCCCGCTGGAAAGTCACGCGGGGTTTCGCCAGCTTGGCCGACTGCCGTCGCTCGGGTCTCGCCTTCGACGTCGCCAGCGTCTGCGTTCCGACCGCGCTGCACGAGGCGACGCTGACGGCGCTGCTGGCGATGCCGGTTCGGGCGGTGTTCGCGGAAAAGCCGCTGACCGACGATGTCGCCGCCTCGCGCCGGATCGTCCGGGCCCACGCCAAGGCCCGCCGGCCGCTGGCGGTCAACTATTTCCGCCGCTGGGATCCGGTCATGGCCGCGCTGAGGGCGGAACTCGCCCGGGGAGAATGGGGGCGGGTGCAGAACGTCGTCGCCCACTACGGCAAGGGCCTGTTCAATTGCGGCAGCCATGTCGTCGACCTGCTCGGCTTCCTGTGGGGGCCGCTTGCGCCCAAGGCGGCGTTGCGCGTTCTCGACGAC
This sequence comes from uncultured Hyphomicrobiales bacterium, assembly GCA_964365645.1. Classification (GTDB taxonomy): domain Bacteria; phylum Pseudomonadota; class Alphaproteobacteria; order Rhodospirillales; family 2-12-FULL-67-15; genus 2-12-FULL-67-15. The sequence goes on from CAYIQU010000016.1 coordinate 6,445, forward strand.
CACACGGCGGCCGACCCGACGGTGGATGCGGTCTTCGCCGGCCCGGGCGGCGCGCCGGTCTATCTGGTTGGCACCGATAGCCGCCGCTTTTTCGATTTCGAGATCGCGCTCACCACCGACAAGGGTCGCCTCGTCATCGAGGAGCAGGGACAACGGCTGCGGCTCCGGCGCGTGGGTCTGAGCCCGCTGTTCGCCGGCTATCGGGTCCTCGAGCGGGGGCGCTGGCGTGCGACCGGATTCGGCGACGCGCTTATCGCGGCCGTCGGCAATATGCATCGCTGCGTGACGCGGCGCGAACGGCTGATAAGCGATGGGCGCAACGCACTCGCCGCCCAGGAAGCTTGCGCCGCGATCATGGCGCTGGCGAAAGCGAAGGGACGGAAATCATGATCCAGAAGCTGGCCCTGCTCGGCGGCGAGCCGGTGCGGCGCGCGCCGTTTCCCGCCTACAACCACATCGGCAAGGAAGAAATCGCCGCGACGACCCGGGTGCTGGAAAGCGGCAACCTCTCGCAGTATCTCGGCGTCTGGCACGACGATTTCTGGGGCGGACCCGAAGTGCGCGCCTTCGAATCCGAATGGGCGGCGGCCTTCAAGGCCAGGCACGCGGTGTCGGTCAATTCCGCGACCAGCGGGCTTTACGCCGCGGTCGGGGCGGCCGGCGTCGGCCCGGGCGACGAGGTGATCGTCTCGCCCTACACCATGATGGCGTCGGCGACGGCGGCGCTGGTCTTCAACGCCGTGCCGGTATTCGCCGACGTCGATCCCGGTTCCTTTTGCCTATCGGCGGATACCATTCGGGCGCGTCTGACGCCGCGCACCAAGGCGATCGTGGTGGTGCATATCTTCGGCGGGCCGGCCGACATGGACCCGATCATGGAATTGGCCCGCGAGCGCAACCTGACGGTGATCGAGGACTGCGCCCAGATTCCCTTCGGCGCCTACCGGGGCCGCCCGGTCGGCACGCTCGGTCATATGGGCGTTTTCAGCCTGAACTATCACAAGCACATCCACACCGGCGAGGGCGGACTGATCGTGACCAACGACGACACGCTCGCCGATCGCGTCGCCCTGATCCGCAACCATGCCGAGGCGGTGGTCGGGGCCAAGGGTGAAGCCGATCTCGTCAATATGGTCGGATTCAATTTCCGGCTGGGCGAAATCGAGGCGGCGATCGGCCGCTGCCAGCTGGTTAAGGGGCCGGCGCTGGTCGCCCGGCGGCGCGAACTGGTCGCGTATCTGGAACGGAAGATCGCCGGCATTCCGGGCCTCGCGCCCGCGCCGGTGAACCCCGCCGACACGCATGTCTATTACGTCCATCCACTGCTGCTCGACGCGAAAAAGGCGGGCGTGTCGCGCGATCTGTTCGTTAAGGCGCTGAAAGCGGAATTGGCGCCGACCCGGCTGCGCGAACAGCACGGGCCGCTGGTCGGCGCGGGCTACGTCAAGCCGCTGTATCTGCACCCCATGTACCAGAAGAAAATCGCCTACGGCACGGTCAACTGCCCGTTCAAGTGCCCGCACTACAAGGGCGAGGCCGATTACCGGCCGGGGTTGTGCCCGAACGCCGAACGCGCGCACTTCGAAACCCTGATCACCCATGAACTGATGCGCCCGCCGATGACCGAGCGCGACGTGGACGACGTCGCCGCCGCGTTTCACAAGGTGGCCGACAACGCCGCGGCGTTGCGCGACTGGGCTGCCAAGGGCGGGATCTAGGGCATGGCGCGCCTCGCGCTCGCGGCGCACGATCCGGGCGGGGCGGCGGTGCTGGTCGCGGCCGCGCCGGCGTTGCGGGGGCGCGGGCACGCGCTTGACTGGTTGCCGGCGGGACCGGCGACCCGGCTGTGGCGCGAGGCGGGCGAACCCGTGCCCGACGCGATGGACGCGACGGCGGCGGCGGCGAGGCTTGAGCGCGATCGGCCCGCGCTTCTGCTGACCGGCACCAGTTTTCACGCCGGCTTCGAGCGCGCGCTATGGGCCGCCGCGCGGCGGCTGGGCGTTCCGTCCTTCGCCGCGCTCGATTCCTGGAGCAACATCGAACGGCGGTTCGCGTTATCCGAGGGTGTGCCGGAACAGCCCGACGTATTCGGCGTGCCGGACGAGTCGACCCGCGCCGAAATCACCGCCGCCGGTTGGTGTCGCTCGCGGCTGGTCGTGATCGGCCAGGCGCACCTCGCGGCGCGAACGGAACGGCTGAAGCGGCGCCGACAGGGTCGTCGAGGCGGAAACGAAAAGCGAATCGTGTTCTTTTCCGAACCGATCGTCGAGGATTTCGGCCCCTCGGCTCGCGGCTTCACCCAGTTCGACGTCGCGACGCTGGCGGCGGAAGGGCTCGCGGGACGCGCCGGCGTTCTTTTGAGCATCAAGCCGCACCCACGCGAATCCGAGGGCGCCTGGCGCGACTGGCTGGCACGGACGCCGAACGCGCGGCTGGCTGCCGAGGACACCGAAACCCTTCTCGGCACGGCGGACGGTGTTCTCGGCATGACCACCATGGTGCTGCTGGAAGCGCGGCTCGCCGGCATCCCGGTGATGTCGTTGCAGCCGGGCCGGCCGGCGCCGGTCAATCCCATCGTCGATTCCCTGATGACGGTGATCGAGCAACGACAAACCGGGGCCGCCGCCCTGACGGCCTGGCTCGCCGCTTTTGACGCGCCGCCGCCGCCGCCGCGCGCGGAGGAACTTGTCGCCGGGGGCGCCGCGCGGCTTGTCGGTGCGGTCGAGGAAATTCTCGCCGGGGCGGCCTTGCGCGCTTGACAGGACAGGCGGCAATCTCCACGGTTCCTGGTCCGTGGGCCTCGAAGGATGGCGCGATGAAGAACGATCTTCCCGATTTGAGCGCGATCGAGGAGCAGGCGCTGCTGCTGGCGCAGGCCGCCATCGGCCTCGATCAGGCGCGCGCGGGCGCGCGCGATCCGCACAAGCTGGCGACGGCGCTGGAGGCGAACCTGGAAGTCTGGGTGTCGATCCGGGCGATCGTCGACGACCCGAGCAGCCTCATCGCCGACAACATCCGCGACAACTTGCGCCGGCTGTGCGACTTCATCGCCGAGAGCACGTTCACGCACGGCATCAACATGACCGAGTCGCGGATCAACACCCTGATCAACATCAACTTCCAGATCTCGGAAGGCCTGCTTGAGGGCGCGAAGCGGCGCTAGCCCGCGGTCGGGGCATCCGCGCGCGGCGGGACGAGGGGCACCCGCCATTCGAGCCGAAGAACGATCGTGTCGGTGAAGCCCTTCTTGAAGAATCCGATCTGGACTTCCTTGTCATCCGCCGCGCCGCGGGGAAACACTTCGCCGAGATCGTAGCGGGCGATGCCGCGCGCCGCCGCGCGGACCATGGCGTCGAACACCGGCCAATGGGCGATCGGCTTGTCGAATCGCTCGCGGTCGTAGGTTCCCGACGCATAGTAGGCCTGTCCGCCCGCGCCCGTTCCGGCATAGGTCGTCAGGGTTCCGGCGATCAGCGTGCCGTCGGCCAAATGACCGAGCGACAGTTCCGCGCCGCCGGCGGCGATTTCCGCCCAGACCGTTTCCCAGTACGCGGCGTCGCGCGCGCCACGGCCGGCGATGCGGGTGTGAAAGGCGGGATAGGCCTCGAACCGGGACCGGTCGGGCTGGTCGCGGTTGACGTAGATCATGGCCATTTGCTTGCGGCCCCAGTTGACCAGCGAGCGATAGCTGTCGCGCACGCCGCGCCGGATGGCGTCTTCGCCGCCGGCCAGATCGACGACGGCGTACATCTTCGTTTCCGGTTTCGCCAGCCGGGCGATGCAGGCGTTGTCGATCGGTCCCAGGTTCGCTCCTTCGCCGCCGCGCAGGCGGGCGACGGCGGCGCCGTCGGCCGCGCCGATCGCGTCCAGGTGTTCCAGGGCGGCGGTCGTCGCCTTGGCGGCGGCGGCGGAGTCGACGTCGCGGCGAAACGCGATCGGGATGGGCAGGCCGAGCATCGAAATCTCGCCGTCCTGAACGGTGCAGGGGACGGCGGCGACCGGTCCCGATTCGTCGGCGACCACAAAGGAGCGGTCAAGATGGCTGGCGGGATAAATCGTCCGGTAAAGGCGGCGGGTGAACCCGCCGTACAAGGGGTGCCCTTCCAGGCCGGGAAACAGGGCGGGATCCAGGTCCGCGAAGGATCCCGCCGCCGTCAGCGGGGACGAGACGATGTGGAATCGCGGCTTTCCCATGAAATCCCTTTCCGGCGGGCGGCCGGGCCACATTGTCTTTTCCCCCCGAATCTGAAAAGATTTGACCGGTTGCGCAAGGGCGATGCGGCTTGCGCGGCGAAATATCCGGGAAAAGGACACGGGCCTTGCCCCTTTTGATCGACATTAAGCCCGGCGATCGGGTCATTATCAACGGCGCCGTGATCGAAAACGCGGGCGGCAACACCAAGTTGTTCGTGCACAACCAGGCGGCGATCCTGCGCGGCAAGGAGGTTCTGTCGGAAGAGGACTGCGGCACGCCCGCGGCGCGCGCCTATTTCGCGCTGCAATGCGCCTACATCTTTCCCGACAAGCACGATCAGTACCTGCCGCAATTCGACAAGCTGCTCGGGGATTACGTCGCGGCGTGCCCGAGCGCCGCGGCCATCGGCGAACAGATCCGCAAGGAGATCAGGGACGAGAAGCTCTACCGGGCGCTCAAGTTGGCCCAGAAGCTGATCCAGCACGAGGGCGATCTTCTGCGGTCGATGCAGCGGAAAATGAGCGAGATCGCCACCGCCGCCGAGACGGAAGACGTTCCGCCGCCGCCCGCGGACAAGGGTTGAATCTCCCCCGGTCTTCGGGCCGAGACGTCCGGAACAATCAGGCTTCGGCGTTGATGGACGTGGGCGGCGGCGGGGGTTCGTCGGCCTTGCCGGCGGCGGCCGGGCGCGGGGCCTTGGCCTTATCGGCTTCTTCCTGGGCTTGGACCGCGGCCTGAAGCGATTCCAGCAGCCCGGTCGCGATATTGCGGTTCATCTCGATCAGGATCGCCACCTTTTCCGGGGTCGGCTCGGCCATGGTCTGGACCGTGTGCGAGTCGACGAAATTGCA
>CAYIQU010000017.1:0-10923 GCA_964365645.1 uncultured Hyphomicrobiales bacterium
TTTTGTGGCCGGCGATGCGGCGGGCCTCGTCGACGGGATAGGCGGCCAGCCCGCGCGCGACCTCGCGCCCGTCGGGAGCGAGCACCTGGACCGCGTCGCCGCGCTGGAAGCCGCCGGAAACGCCGGTGATTCCCGCCGGCAGCAGGCTTTTGCCGGCGTTCAAGGCCTTCAGCGCGCCCGCGTCCAGCGTCAAGGCGCCCATGGTCTTGAGCGAGCCCGCGATCCAGCGCTTGCGCGCCGCGACCGGCGTCGCGTCGGGCAGGAACCAGGTGCAGCGCGCGCCGTTCTCGATCGCCGTCAGGGGCGATTCCACGTGTCCGTCGGCGATCACCATGCGGCAGCCGGCGCCGATCGCGATACGCGCGGCGGCGATCTTGGTCACCATGCCGCCCGACCCCATGGCCGAGCCGGGGTCGCCGGCCATGGCCTCGATGGTCGCGTCGATGCCGCGCACCTCGGGGATGAAGCGCGCGTCCTTGTGCTTGCGCGGATCGGCGCTGTAAAGCCCGTCGATGTCGGAGAGCAGAACCAGCGTATCGGCGCTGATCATGGCCGCGACCCGGGCGGCGAGGCGATCGTTGTCGCCGAAGCGGATTTCGTCCGTGGCGACCGTGTCGTTTTCGTTGATCAGCGGCACCGCGCCCAGGCGCAGAATTTCATTCAGCGTATTGCGGCCGTTGAGGTAGCGCCGCCGGCTTTCGGTGTCGTCGAGGGTCAGCAGCACCTGGGCGACGGTGAGGCCATGGGAAACCAGCGTTTCGTGGTAGGCGGGCGCCAGATGCACCATGCCGACCGCCGCCGCCGCCTGCTTTTCCGGCAGGCTCAGCGTGCCTTCGGCGAAGGCGAGGTGCCGCCGTCCGACCGCGATCGCGCCCGAGGACACGATCACGACGTCCTGGCCGCGTTGGCGCAGGCGCGCGACGTCGTCGGCCAACGCCTCCAGCCAACGCCGGCGCACGGTGCCGCGCTCGGGATCGACCAACAGCGCCGAGCCGACCTTGACTACCACCCGCTTGCCGGCGGCGAGCGATGCTTTGCCGTTCATGCCGCCCTCGCCTTGGTCTTGGCCTTGGTTTTGGTCGTGCGCCGGGGCTTGATTTTAGCCTTGGCCTTGCCATCCGCTTTGGGTTTCGCCCGCGTCCGTTCTTTTCTTGTCGTGGCGGGTTTCGGTTCATCCGCCGCGACCGTTCCGCCGACGATGGCCCTGAGCCGGCGCAGAACATCGGTCAGGCCCATCCCGGCAACCCCGGAAATGACGGCGATTGAGTCCCGATTGTCCTTCGCCCGGCGGCCGAAGCGGGCCTTGGCCAACTGGAGGCGCTTTTCGGCGACCTCGTCGGGCGAAAGCGCGTCGCATTTGTTGAGCGCGATGATTTCCGGCTTGTCGGTCAGTCCCGCGCCATAGGCCTTCAGTTCCCGGCGCACCGTGTGCCAGGCTTCGGCGACGTCGTCGACGGTGCCGTCGACGAGATGCAGCAGGCCCGAACAGCGCTCGATGTGGCCGAGAAAGCGCGTGCCCAACCCGACCCCCTCGTGCGCGCCTTCAATCAGGCCCGGGATGTCGGCCAGGATCATCTCCACGTCGTCCACCATCGCGACGCCCAGGTTCGGATGCAGCGTGGTGAAGGGATAGGCGGCGATCTTGGGCCGGGCGCGCGTCACCGCCGCCAGCAAGGTGGACTTGCCCGCGTTCGGCAGGCCGACCAGGCCAATGTCGGCGATCAACTTCAGGCGCAGCCACAGCCAGCGCTCCTCCCCCGGCCAGCCGGGGCCGAACTGGGTCGGCGCGCGATTGGTGGACGACTTGTAGTGCTCATTGCCGAAGCCGCCGTCGCCGCCACGGGCCAGCAGCACCCGCTGGCCGACTTGGGTGATGTCGGCGACCACGTGTTCCTTGTTTTCATCCAGGATCTGCGTGCCGACCGGCACGCGGATGACGACGTCGACGCCCTTGGCGCCGCTGCGACTGCGGCCCATGCCGTGGCCGCCGCGCGCGGCCTTGAAATGCTGCTGGTAGCGGAAATCGATCAGGGTGTTGAGGCCGCTGGCGCATTCGGCGTATACGTCGCCGCCGCGCCCGCCGTTGCCGCCGTCGGGGCCGCCGAATTCGATGAATTTCTCGCGGCGAAAAGCGACGCAGCCGGGGCCGCCGTCGCCGCTTTTGATGAAGATTTTCGCTTCGTCGAGAAATTTCATGGTTGCCTCGGAAGGGTTCTTGTCCTTCGCCCACCCCATAAAAGAAAACGGGGGAACGGCCCGGCCGTTCCCCCGCGCATCATGCGGGCGCGATTGGCCGGAACGCCATCTTACTGGGTCGGCTCCACGCTGACATAGGTCCGTCCGCCGCTGCCGGTCTTGAAGTGGACGTGGCCGGGCGCGCGCGCGAAAAGGGTGTGGTCGCGGCCCATGCCGACGTTGTCGCCGGGATGGAACGTGGTGCCGCGCTGACGGACCAGGATATTGCCGGCGAGAACCGCCTGACCGCCCGAACGCTTGACGCCGAGACGGCGCCCGGCGGTGTCGCGACCGTTGCGTGAGCTGCCGCCTGCTTTCTTATGAGCCATGAACGGTTACTCCTTCGCCTTGCTCTTGGGCTTCGCCGTCTTGGCGGAAACCCTCTTCGCCGCGGTTTTCTTCGCCGGAGCCGCCTTCGTTTCCTCTTTCGCGGCCGCCTTCACGGTGGGCGTGAACGCCGGCTTCTCGCCGGTGGCGCTGACGCCGACGATGCGAAGGCGCGTCAGGTCCTGACGATGGCCGACGCGGCGGCGATAGTTCTTGCGGCGACGCTTTTTGAAGACGATGACCTTGTCGCCCTGCTCCTGGCCGAGAATCTCGGCGAATACGGCGGCCTTGGCCACCAAGGGACGGCCGACGACAGGGGCCTTGCCCGCCTCGCCGATCATCAGAACTTTATCCAAGGCAACCATGGTGCCGGGTTGGCCGATGAGCCGTTCGACCGTGATCCGATCGTTGGCCGCCACCCGATACTGCTTACCGCCGGTTTGAATCACCGCGAACATGACCAGAAACTCTTGCTTGTCCTAAAGGTTGGCCGAGCCGGGAGAGTCCCCCCGCTCGAAGAGGCGGCACTATAGCCCGCTTCTTTTATATGTCAACCGCCGCCGAGCCGGGAAAAAGCCCGTATTTCAGCGGGAATCGAGGACTTGGCGGCGGGCCGGGACGGCGCCAAGTCGCTTCCCGGCCAGCCGGGCCTGAACTCGCGCCCGACCCGTGCCGCCGCGCGCCGGCCCACGCCCGCCCACGGGTTGCAGGGCCGGGCCGGTTTCGTTAGGGTCCCGCCCCGGATGGGTGGCAGAGTGGTCGATTGCACCGCACTCGAAATGCGGCAGACGGGCAACCGTCTCGGGAGTTCGAATCTCCCCCCATCCGCCACTAAAAAAGAGCCCCTTGCGGGCTCTTTTTTAGTGGCGCGTTGTGTCGGAGCAGAACTCCGGTTCGAGCCCGAGCCCTTATCTCTCTTGGGCGAGGGCCACGGGGGCTGAATCAAAACAATAAAAGAACCACCCGTAATCTCCCCCCATCCGCCGGCCTGACGCAACGCCCCTTGATTTCACGAATTCGTCGCCGGCCGCCGCCGCAGGGACTTGAAGGGGATCAGGCGCCGGGCGGTTTCGTCCCAGAGCGCGAGGCGGAAACACGACAGGCTGTCGCGAAAGCCGAGGCGATTGAGATTTCGCAGCGCGGGAATGTCGGCCAGGCACGCCTTCAGGCGATAATTGGGAATGCGACACGACAAGTGGTGAACGTGATGAAGGCCGATGTCGCCGGAAAACCAGCGCAGCGGCTGCGGCAGATCGTAAAAACTGCTGGCCATCACCGAGGCTTCATGGAAATCCCAGTCGGCGCGATCGCGCCAGTACGTGCGTTCGAACTGGTGCTGGACGTAGAACAGCCAGACCCCGACGGTCGAGGACAACAGAACGACCGGCACCTGAACCATGAGAACGTCCAGGAATCCGAACCCCAGGCCGAGGCCGATCAGGGCGCCGGCAATGGCGAAATTGGTGCCCATGACGCCGATCAGCGTTTCGCGGTGGTCGCGGATCAAATCGAGAGGCAGGCGGTTCTTGACGAGAAACAGGTATGCCGGGCCGATGCCCAGCATCACGGCGGGGTTGCGGTAGATCCGGTAGGCCAGGCGTTTCCAGCGGGGCAAGCCCAGGTATTCGGCCACGGTAAGCACGCTGACATCGCCGATTCCGCGTTTCTGCAGATCGCCGCAGGTCGCGTGGTGAATATTGTGGGCCTGGCGCCAATAGCCGTGCGGGGTCAGGGTGACGATTCCGATCAGGTTTCCCAGCAGGTCGTTAAGGCGGCGCGAGCGGAAAAACGAGCGGTGGCCGCAATCGTGCTGGATGATGAACAGCCGCACCGTGAATCCCGCCGCGACCACGGACAGCAGCAGCGTCGCCCAATAGGCGTCGTCGACGGTCAGCATCATCGCCGCCCATAGCCCGATCAGCGGCACCACGGGCGTCAGCAGTTGCCAAACGCTCCGGCGGGCGTCCGGCGCGGCGTGGCGCTCGGCCGCGCGAGCCCATTGACGGGCGCGACCGTTCGGCGTTTCAGTCTCGAGGGGCTGCATATCGGTGGCGGGCGCACGGGGAGCCCGCAGGGTATCGACAAAAATGATTTGCGTCCTGAATTCCGGCGTTACGATTTCTTCATGCCGGGCCATCATAGCCTGATCGTCGCCATAACTCCGCGAAAATTAGCATGGAGCGGAGGATCGCCCTCGTCACATTATTGTGTGCGGCCGCAAGGCCCTGTGAACCCTTGGAATTCACGTGGCGGGCATCCGCCGGGTTCGCCCCGTCAGCGCGCCGAAATCCGGCCGGTCGGCGGGGTGTACTTCGGCCGCGCCAGGACGACGGCGGCCTTGGCGAGAAGCGCGCGGGCATCGCCCGCCAGGATCATGCGCAGGCCCAGGTAAATCCGCCTGATCCAGATCAGCCCCATGCGCCGCTCGAACGCATAGCGGTAGCGAACCTGCGCCAGCAGCGTGATCAGCAGGCCGAGAACGGCGCTGTGGCGCCGGCGCAGGCGGCCGATCAGGGCGAAAACCCATTCGCTGTTGAACGGCATCACGTAGATGCAGTTTTCCAGGTAGTCGCGCCGGTTGAAGGCCGGAAATTTCGGCCGGTAAACCATGTTGTAGAGCACCGATTCGGAAACCGCCTCGTAGGTCACGTCCTCGGGCCGCACGAACCCCGCCTTGATCGCCGTCTTGGTGAAGGGATAGTGCGGAAAATACTGCATCTTGTAGGTGTTGAGCTTGAACGGACGCGGCATCTTCAGCAAAAAGTCGATCGCGCTTTCCAGCGCCTCGGCGCTGTCGAACGGATTGTCGAGGATGATGTCGAACTGGGGCTCGACGCCGTGGCGACGCAGCAGCGTCGCCTTGTCCACCAGTTCGGCGTTGCTGCCCGGCCGATGCATGATGTCGTTGCGGGTTTCCTCGTGCCCGGACTGGATCCCGAAGTGGAGCGAGAACATGCCCGCGTCGGCCAGCTTGCGGACGTTATGCTCCTTGATCAGCTTGGGCACCAACTCGCATTCGAACGGCAAGTCGCAATGCGCCTTGTATTTTTTCGAGAAATCCTCGACCCAATCGTCGAACACGCCGAACACTTCGTCGTTGAAGCTGATTTGCACCGCGCGCTTGCAGCGGGCGCGGCGGTAGTCGATCTCTTCCAGGATATGCTCGGGCGAGCGGATCCGGACGAATTGGCCGTTGCCCCGGTTCATGGGAATCAGCAGCGAATTGACGCAGAACGAGCACAGGTAGACGCACCCGCGCCCGGCCATCATCAGCATTTCCTCGTCGTCCAGCTCCGAATCGCGGCGAACGAGGGAATTCTGCTCGATGAAATACATTTGCCGCTCGCCGATCGCCGGATAGGGAATGTCGTCCATATCCTGATAGAGGCGCTCTTGGCCCATGTCGACGATGCCGCCGGCGTCATCCTTGTGCCACAGCCCCTTGATGCCGCGCAGATCGCGTTCGGCGCGCAGGCGCTCTAAGATGCGCAGCAGAACCAATTCGCCCTCGCCCACGCAGGCATAATCGGCGAAGTCGAGCGCGTCGTCGGGCGAAATGGTCGGAAACTTGCCGCCCAGGATGATCGGGGCCGAGCAGACCTCGCGGATCGCCGCCACCATCTTGCGCGCGGGCGGCACATAAGGCGCCATCACGCTGATCATGACTGCTTGCGGATTGACGGAACGAACGACGTCGCGCAACAGGCCGGTTTCGATCTCGCTGACCGGCAGGTGGTCGTTGGTGAAGTTGTTCTTGAAGAAAACGGCGTGCGAATCGATCCCGCTTTTAAACGACAGCGCGTGGAAAATGCGGACCGGGAACGACTTGTAGCAATACAGCGAAATGAAGAGCACCCGCGCCGGGGCGCCCGAGGTTTCGGTCGCCAAGGGATTGCGCGCCACCGCCTTCAGGCGCGCGGTGGCGTCGAACGCGGCCGAGTCGACGTCGATCCCTTTCGGAAATCCGCCGCCGCAGCCGCCGGACGCGTGTTCATGTCCTGCCGTCGCCGACGCCATGTGCTTACAAACCCAACCGCGTGTTGAACCATCCAAGCCCGCCGGGCCGGAGGCCGCGGGAATTCAAGGAATCTAAGGCATCCCGGCGGAGAGGTAAACCCGGATTTCCCCGCGGCGCCGCACCCCGATGGACACCTTTCGGCCCCTGATGCAGTATGGATTTCGCGCATCCGGATCGGCGCCGTGACGGCAACAGGGGCTTTTTGGATTGATGTCCGATACCCACATTCCGACCGACGACAAGCCCAATCTCGGGTCCATCGACGTGGCGGCGGTGCGCGCCCGGATCGAGGCCGACGGCTTCGCCGTCGTCGACAACGTGGTTGCCCCGGCCGACATCGCCGCCATGCGCGGTTTCTGGCTCGGCGAATTCGCCCGACCCCGCCCGCCGGCGCCGATCGTTTGGGGGCCTTATCTCGGCGAACCGAACGGAACGATCTTCGACCGGAGCCCGGACCTCTGTCTTTACCGGTCTTTCGACTATCTCTGGAATCCGCCCTACCACCCGCTGACCCGCAAGATCGCGATGGCCCTCAACGGCGTGCGCAACACCCTGATCGGGGCCGAGCCCCGGTTCGGCGAGTTGATCGCCGAGGATCGCTACGGCGTCTACGTCACCACCAGCTATTACCCCGCCGGCGAAGGCTGGATGCACGCCCACTGCGATAAAGCCGACGAGCGCACGCATTGGCATTACATCCTGCCGCTGACCTTCCGCGGCGCCGATTACACCGGCGGCGGACTGTACGTCGTCAACCGGAAAGGCGAATCCGTTGACGTCGACGCGCGGACTTCGCCCGGATGCGTCGTGTTCTTCGACGGCAGTCAACTGCACGGGGTGGAGCGCAGTGCTTGCGACCGCCGACCGGCGATCGGACGGTTGCAGATGTTCGCGATCCCCGTTCATTTCGAGGCGCCCGAGACATCGCCCCGCCTCATGCAGATGATTCCGACGCACGCCTACGCGCGCGCCAAGCTTTCCCGGCTCAAGCACCGCCTTCGCCAGTGGGTGTCCGCGTGAACCCCCGGCGCCTGCTCGCCCGAGCGTTCGATCGCCTGGCGGAACGCTTGGTCGCCCTGCTGCTCGACCGCGCGCAGGAACGCCTTCTTCACCCGCACACCTTGCTGTTGCTGGATGCCCAGCGGGAAAGCGCCGATTACGTCCGCGAACGGATGCGGGACGCGCTCGCCATGCTCCGCCGGGACGACGTCATCCGAGTTGCCTTTTCCCGCGCGCCGGCGAACGGGCTGATCCTCGAGTTCGGCGTCGGCGGCGGCGAGTCGATCCGCCGGATCGCGGCGCTTGCCGCGCCGAGCGGACGCATGGTCCACGGCTTCGACAGTTTCGAGGGACTCCCTGAGGATTGGCCCGGCCGGCACGAGGAGCGCGGTCACTACTCGACCGGCGGAATCCTGCCCGCGGTGCCCGCCAACGTCCGCCTGCACAAGGGTTCATTCGACGCGACCCTGCCGGCTTTCCTCGCCGAAGCCGAGGGCGCGGCGGCGTTCATTCATGTCGATTGCGATCTTTACTCGTCGACCCGCGCGGTCCTGGCGGCGCTGGCGCCGCGCATCGTCGCGGGCACGGTTATTCTGTTCGATGAATATTTCAATATCGTCGGGTGGCGCGCGCACGAATTCAAGGCGTTCCAGGAGTTCGTCGCCGAACGCCGGGTTCGCTATCGTTATCTCTGTTGGGGACACCAGCAGGCGGCGGTCATCGTCGAATCCATCGGCGCCGGCTGAAGGAGCCTACTTCGTTTGCTTCTTGCCGTGGCGATCGCGCCGGGCGACCAGTTCGTCGCGACGGCGGATCATTTCCTCGACCGAATCGAGAGCGGCGGCCGCGTCGCAGTCCTCGCGAAAGCGGCGCGATTCCTCGAACCGCCGGCCGGCGCGGGCGCACTCGTCCGATACGGTCTGCAACGCGTCGCGGGCGGTTTCCAAATGCCGGATGGCGCGCTCGCCGGCCTCGGCGATGTCGGCGCAACCCTGGATCGCCGCCTTCTGTTCCTTCAGCAGGCGGGCGAGCAGCAGCCGCTCGCGCGGGACGACGGTACCCTTGGCCATGCCCTTGCCTCCTCGCTTCCGGCGGTTTCCCGCCACGCTGAAAGTCTAGCAGGCCTGCGCTGGAAAATGAATCTTCGCCGATCCTCGACGCGGGATTCCGCTGTTTCTTGCGTCCCCGGAACGGACGCGGCGAACGCGAGCGCCGCCGAATCCAAAAAACCCTAATTCGACTCCGGTTTTGACTTCGCGAATCGGTTTTCCACCGCCGCCCAGTCGGCGAACCCGACCATGTCCTTGAAATCGTCGAAGCCGACCATCTCCGCGGCGGGCGCCGGGCGGCCGGCCTTGAGATCGGCCAATCCGCGCTCGATCGCGCGCGCGACGCGGAACAGCAGCGTCGTCGGGTACGCGATCATGGAAAAGCCGATGTCGTAGAGCTCCTGCGGCGACAAGATGGGCGTGCGTCCGCCGCCTTCGAGCATGTTCGCCATTTGCGGCACGCCGCGAAAGGCGGCGCCGATGCGCTTCAATTCCTCGACGTTTTCCGGCGCCTCGATGAACAGGCAGTCGGCGCCGGCCTTGATATAGCGCTCGCCCCGGCGCAGGGCCTCGTCGAGGCCGTGCACCGCGCGGGCATCCGTGCGCGCCATCAGGAACGTGTCGGGATTGGTCCGGGCCGCCGCCGCCGCCCGCAGCTTCGCCTCCATGACCTCGGTCGGGACCACTTCCTTGCCCGCCATGTGGCCGCAGCGCTTGGGCGCCACCTGGTCCTCGATGAACAGGGCCGACGCGCCGATGGATTCGTGCGCGCGCACCGTGCGGGTGACGTTCTTGACGTCGCCGTAGCCGTGGTCGGCGTCCACCAGCACCGGCAAAGGCGATGCGGCGATGATGTCGCGCATGCCATCGATCATTTCGCCCAAGCCCACCAGGCCGATATCCGGCAACCCGTAACGCGCGCCCACCAACGGAAAGCCGCCGATGCTGTAGGCCTCGAAGCCGGCGCGCGCGATCAGCCGGGCCGACAGCGCATCGTGGGCGACGGGCAGCACCAGCGGGCGCTTCGCGGCCAAAAGGGTGCGCCACGCCGGGCGGGAGGACGAAACGGGATTCATGGAATTCTCCTTGCGACGAAAATATGGTCAGCCGTATTTCATGGTCGCCGGCAGCCACAACGCGATGTCGGGAAACGCCAGCACCAGCGCCAGCCCGAGAATTAGCAGCCACACGTAGGGCATGATCCCTTGAATGACCTCCATCATCGGCGCGCGGGCGATCGCCTTGATGGTGTAGAGGTTCATGCCGACCGGCGGCGTGATCAAGGCCAGCTCCAGGTTGATGGTCAGAAGGACGCCGTACCAGACGGGGTCGATCTTCAGCGCCACCAGCACCGGCAGCACCACCGGCGTGGTGATAAGAATGATCGAAATCGTTTCCAGGAACATCCCCAAAACGAAGATCGCCGTCATGACCGCGAGCAGGAACTGGAACTGGGTCAGGCCGTGGCGCGTGACCAGCTCGACCATTTCCGCTGGAATCCGTAGCTTGGTCATGACGTGCCCCAGCAGCGCCGCCGCGGCGAGAATGAGAAAGAGCATCGACGAGGTGCGCGCCGCGTCCAGGGCGGAATCCCAAATATCGCGGAGCGACAGGTTCCGGTAGACGACGGCCGCGACCAAAAGGGCGGCCAGCGCCCCGACCGCGGCGGCCTCGGTCACCGTGAAAACGCCCAGATACATCCCGCCCAGCACGACGACGGGCAGCGCCAGCGACCAAAACGACTTGCGCACCGCGGCGCCCATTTCCCGCCACGTCGCGCGCGGCAGGGTCGGGGGCCGATAACGGCCGAAGCGGGCGTCCGCCATGCACCAAACGGCGAAAATCGCGGCCAGCATCAGGCCGGGCACGACGCCGGCGATGAACAAGGCGCCGATGGACGTGTCCGAGACGATCCCGTAGAGCACCATCGGCCCCGACGGCGGAATCAAAATCCCCAGCGTCCCGCCCCCGCCGACCACGCCGTAGGCGACCTTGGGGTTGTAGCCGTGACGGATCATCTGCGGAATGGCGGCGGCGCCGACGGTGATGGCGGTGGCGACGCTGGAACCCGAAATCGCCGCGAACACCGTGCAGGCCATGACCGTCGCGATGCCCAACCCGCCGGGCAGGTGCCGCGTCAACGCGTGGGCGGCGCCGTAAAGGTCGTCCACCACCTTGCCGCGGACCATGAAATTGGCCATCAGCGTGAACAGCGTAATGGCGACCAGCAAATACGTGTTCAACTTACCGAAGATCAGCTCGCCGATGTTGACCAGCTTGCCCTCGACGCCGTAG
>CAYIQU010000018.1:0-10787 GCA_964365645.1 uncultured Hyphomicrobiales bacterium
GCCAATCTGGCGTCCGCCATGGCCAGCCCCGGAGACGTGATCCTGGTTCCGAACCCCAGCTATCCGATTCATCCCTTCGGCTTCATCATCGCCGGCGCCTCGGTGCGCAACGTGCCGGTGACGCCGGACAAGGACTTCATCGCCGCGCTTGAACGCGCGGTGCAGCACAGCACGCCGAAACCGATCGCCCTGGTGCTCAACTACCCCAACAATCCGACCGGCATCCTTGCCGATCTCGATTTTTACGGCGAGGTGGTGGATTTCTGCCGCCGCCACGGTATTTATATTCTTTCGGATGTTGCTTACGCCGAAATCTATTTCGACGTGCCGCCGCCGCCCTCGATCCTGCAAATCCCGGCGGCCCGCGAGATCGCGGTCGAGTTCACGTCCATGAGCAAGACCTACAACATGACGGGCTGGCGCATCGGCTTCGCCGCCGGCAACAAGAAGCTCATCGCGGCGCTGGCGCGGATCAAATCCTATCTCGACTACGGCGCCTTCACGCCGATCCAGGTCGCCGCCACCGCCGCCTTGAACGGGCCGCAGGACTGCGTCGCCGAGATCCGCGAGCTGTACAAGACCCGCCGCAACGTCCTGGTCGAGGGATTGAACGCGGCGGGCTGGCCGGTGCCGGCCCCGCCGGCGAGCATGTTCGCCTGGGCGCCGATCCCGGCCGCGTTTAGGCACCTGGGTTCGCTCGAATTTTCGAAGCTGTTATTGAGCGAGGCGGAAGTCGCGGTCGCGCCGGGCATCGGCTTCGGCGAGCACGGCGACGGCCATGTCCGCATCGGCCTGGTCGAGAACGTCCATCGCACCCGCCAGGCGATTCGCAACATCAAGACCTTCCTCGGCCGCTACGGCCATGTCATCGAGGCCGACGAACACGGCCGCGCCAAGGCGCGCTGACTTTTTCCAGCCTCTTTCTCGACCATTTCCGTTCCTCTTGATAAGGTGCGGCTCATGAACGCATCCCCCCTTCGCATCGGCATCGCCGGGCTCGGCACCGTCGGTCGCGGCACCCTCAAGGTGCTGGGCGCCAACGCCGATCTGTTGACCGCCCGCGCCGGGCGCGAGTTGCGCCCCGTCGCCGTCTCGGCGCGCGACAAGACCAAGGACCGGGGCGTCCCGCTCAAGGGCCTGCGCTGGCATGACGACCCGCTGGCGCTGGCCGACGATCCCGACATCGACGTGGTGGTCGAACTGATCGGCGGCTCGGGCGGGATCGCCCGCCAGTTGTGCGAGAAGGCGCTCAGCCAGGGCAAGCACGTCGTCACCGCCAACAAGGCGCTGCTCGCCTTGCACGGCACGGCGCTGGCCCGCGCGGCGGACACGTCCGGCCGGACGCTGGCCTTCGAGGCGGCGGTCGCCGGCGGGATTCCCATCATCAAGGCGCTGCGCGAGGGACTGGCCGCCAATCGCATCGGGCGGCTTTACGGAATCCTGAACGGCACCTGCAACTACATCCTGACCAAGATGCGCAACGAGGGCCGGGAGTTTGTCGACGTCCTCAAGGAAGCGCAGGCGCTCGGTTACGCGGAAGTCGATCCCAGCTTCGACGTGGACGGCGTGGATACCGGACACAAGTTGGCGATCCTGGCCGCCACGGCTTTCGGCGGCGAGGTCGATTTTCCGGCGGTCAGCCTGGAGGGCATCCGCCACGTCTCGCTGCTCGATATCCGCTTCGCCGAGGAGCTGGGCTATCGCATCAAGCTGCTGGGCATCGCCCGGCGCACCGAAATGGGCATCGAGCAACGGGTTCATCCCTGCATGGTGCCGCTGGCCGCGCCGATCGCCCACGTCGACGACGTCTACAACGCGGTGGTGGTTGAAGGCGATGCCGTCGGGACCGCGGTGTTCGAGGGGCGCGGCGCGGGCGAGGGACCGACCGCGTCGGCCGTCGTCGCCGACCTGATCGACATCGCCCGCGGCCGGGGACTGCCCGCCTTCGGCGTGCCGGCGGCGAAGCTGGCGAAGCAGCCGCGCTCGCCGCTCGCCAAGCGCCGGGGACCGTCTTACGTGCGGCTGATGGTGGTCGACCGGCCGGGCATTTTCGCCCACGTCGCGGCCAGCTTGCGCGACCACGAGATTTCCATGGAATCGGTCTTGCAGCGCGGCCGCGCGCCGGGCGAGGTGGTTCCGGTGGTGATGACGCTGCACGACGCGGAGGAAGCGGCGCTGCAAAAGGCGCTGGCCGCCATCGCCGATCATGACGGCATCGTCGAGCCGCCGCGCATGATCCGCATCGAAAGTTTCGCTTGAACCGCGAGACAGGGAGGAATCGAGCGCATGATTCCCGCCCGCGCATCGTCCGCTGAAGCCGCGCCGGAGCCGGCGGCGTTTCTCGACGTCGAATCCTCGCTGACCGGCCGGCGCTGGCGGCTGCGTTCCTACGATGACCGCGTCGCGCTGGCGATGGCGCAACGGCTCGGCTTGCCCGAAATCGTCGGCCGGGTGCTGGCGGCCCGCGGCGTCGGCCTGGACGAGGCGGCGGTGTTTCTCAATCCGACGCTGCGCGCGCTTCTTCCCGATCCGTCCGTTCTCAAGGACATGGACGCGGCGTGCGAACGCCTGGCGGCGGCGGTGATGCAGAACGAACGGATCGCCATCTTCGGCGACTACGACGTCGACGGCGCGACCTCGGCGGCGCTGCTCGCGCGCTATCTGGGCGCCGCCGGGGCGCGCACCCGCGTCTATATTCCCGACCGGCTGAAGGAAGGCTACGGTCCCAACGCGCCGGCGCTGCTCAAGCTTCGCCAGGAAGGCGCAAGCGTGGTGGTGACGGTCGATTGCGGCACCGGCGCGCACCAAGCCTTGGCGGACGCCCGCGACGCCGGACTCGACGTGATCGTCGCCGACCATCACGAGGCGGAATCGGCCCTGCCGCCCGCGTTCGCCGTCGTCAATCCCAACCGCCTGGACGACACCAGCGGGCTTGGCCAGATGGCGGCCGTCGGCGTCGCCTTCCTGATGGCCGTCGGGTTGAACCGGACGCTGCGCGCCGCGGGCTGGTTCAAAACCCGCTCCGAGCCGGACCTGTTGCAATGGATCGATCTGGTCGCGCTGGGAACCGTGTGCGACGTGGTGCCGCTCAAGGGCGTCAACCGCGCCCTGGTGACGCAAGGGCTGAAGGTCATGGCCGGGCGAGGGAACGCAGGCCTCGCCGCGCTGGCCGACGTCGCCCGGCTGGCCGAGCCGCCCGGAGCCTATCACGCCGGATTCGTGCTCGGCCCCCGGGTCAACGCGGGCGGCCGGATCGGCGCGCCGGATTTGGGCGTCCGGCTTCTGTCGACGGATGATCCCGCCGAGGCCGCCGACATCGCCCGGCGCCTCGATGCGTTGAACAGCGAACGCCGGGCGATCGAGGCGCAGGTCCAGGAGCAGGCCATTGCCCAGATCGAGGCCGACGGCGGCGCGCATGCGCTCGCCTTCGCCTTCGGGGAAGGCTGGCATCCGGGCGTCGTCGGCATCGTCGCCGCGCGCCTTAAGGAACGCTACAACGTGCCGGCCTGCGTCGTGGCGCTGACGGGCGAGACCGGGACCGGCTCGGGCCGGTCGATCACCGGCGTCGATCTCGGCGCCGCCGTGCTGGCCGCGCGCCAGGCGGGGTTGCTGGTCAAGGGCGGCGGCCACGCCATGGCGGCGGGCTTCACCGTCGAGCGCGGCAAGATCGACGCCGCGCGTCGGTTCCTGGAAGAACGGATCGCCGCCCGGGTGAAGGAAGCCGCGATCCGCCCGACGTTGTCCTTCGACGGCGCGCTACGCCCCGACGGCGCGACGGCGGAACTGGCCCTGCATCTCGCCCAGGCCGGCCCGTTCGGGTCGGGCAACCCCGAGCCGCGCTTCGCGCTGCCGGCGGCGCGCATCGGCTTTGCCGCGCCGGCCGGCGACGCGCACGTGCGCTGCACGATTTCCGCCGACGGACCGGGACGGCCCTTGAAGGCGATCGCGTTTCGTTGCCTGGACGGCGCGTTGGGCCAAGCGCTGCTCAATGCCAAGGGCGGCGTGCTGCACCTGGCCGGCCGCTTGCGCCTGGATACCTGGAACGGCGCGACCGGGGTCCAGTTCCTGATCGACGACGCCGCGCCGGCGTGAAAACCTATTTCTTCTTCGTCTTGCCGAGGATCTTGGCGACTGTGTTTTCGGCGCTCAAGCGTTGCGCCACCGGCAACGGGCCGACCAGCGGACGGGCATAGGCGAAAAACGCCTCGGTCACGTCGTTGCCGGTCTTGGCGATCAGCTCGTCGGCCATGACCTTGGTCTTGCCGGCGACGGCGTTCAGGGGCGAGAGCTTGTAGTCCACGACGTAGTTGCCGATGCGATGGATGGTCACGCTGCCGTCGGTGTCGGCGAAGCGGGCGAACTGGGCGGCCTTGGCGCCGACCTCGCGGGCTTCGCGCCGGTCGATCTCGGAGACGCAGCCCAGGAACGAGCGTTGCAGGTAGCCGAAGGTATCGCCGCGCACCCGCTTGATGCCGGTGCCGGACTTGATCGCCTCGGTCAACAGGTCGGCCAGCGCGCCGGTGCCTGACAGCTGCACGTTGCCGTGGGCGTCCTTTTCCACCTGCTTGGCGAGTTGAACGATGATCGGCGTGCCCGACTTGTCGTGAACGCCTTCCGACACGGCGACGACGCAGCGGCCGAGCCGGTCGTAGGTCGCCTTCACGTCACGGAGGAACGTCTTCATGTCGAAGTTGCGTTCGGGCAAATAGACGAGGTGCGGCCCGTCGTCGTGGTAGCGCCGCGCCAGCGCGGAAGCCGCGGTGAGAAAGCCCGCGTGCCGGCCCATGACGACGCCGACGTAGATCCCGGTCAGCGCCCGGTTGTCGAGATCGGCGCCGGCGAAGGCCGAGGCGACGAAGCGCGCCGCCGACGGATAGCCGGGCGTGTGGTCGTTGACCGTCAAGTCGTTGTCGATGGTCTTGGGAATATGGATGCAACGCAGCGGATATTTGGCCTTGCGGGCCTCCTCGCTCAGGATGCGGAGCGTGTCGGAGGAGTCGTTGCCACCGATGTAGAAGAAAGTGCCGATGCCGTGGGCCTTCAGGACCTTGAAGATGTCCTGGCAGTATTTGATATCGGGTTTGTCGCGGGTCGATCCCAGCGCCGAGCATGGCGTCTGGGCGACGAGGTTCAGGTTGTCCTCGGTCTCGCGGGTCAGATCGAGGAAGTCCTCGTTGACGATGCCGCGCACGCCGTGACGCGCGCCATAGACCCGTTCGACGCCCGGCTGGCGGCGGGCCTCGAGAACGGCTCCGGCCAGGGATTCATTGATGACGGCGGTCGGGCCGCCGCCTTGCGCGATTAGAACCTTTCCGTGGGCCATGCGATGGGTTCTCCCCCTGTGGCGGCTTGGTGCTTTTTCGGGCGGTTTGGGTGGTTTCTCGACGAAACGGCCCAATATTCCCTATCCATAATGTGTCCGCGGCGGATATTATTGGGATACTGTTGGTCCGCAAGGGAAAATTAAGGGTCCTCCGGCAGAGTTTCGCCGGAGAAGAATCCCGTCCTTGAGGCTTGGGGAGGCGCGAGAGACATGACGCGACAAACGAGGCGCGTCCCGGGAACGATGCCGGGCGCCGGCGTGACGTTCGGCCCCGAGGTCCTGGCACCGGTCGTTAACATCGTTGACGACGATGCCACGGTCCGGCGGCTTTTGCGCGGAATCGTCGAAGCCGGCGGCTGGTCCCCCGAGATTTACGAATCGGCCGAGAACTTTCTGGTCGCCTTTCGCGGCGACCGGCCGGGGTGCGTTCTGCTGGACATGCGGATGCCGGGGATGAGCGGCCTCGAGCTCCTGCGCGAATTGAGGAAGCGCCAGTCGATCCTTCCGGTCATCATGGTTACCGGGCACGGCGACGTGGCGCTGGCCGTTCAGGCGATGAAGGATGGCGCCCTCGACTTCATCGAGAAGCCGGTCACTCCCATCCGGATTTTAGAAACGGTGCCCATCGCCATCAACTGGAGCCTCGCCGAGTTCGGCAAGCGCCAGTTCCGCGTGGACAAGGAACGGCGGCTTTCCCGCCTGACGGAGCGGGAACGACAGGTTCTCGATCGCGTCGTGATGGGGGAAATCAACAAGAAGGTCGCGAAGGGCTTAGGCATCAGCGAGAAGACGGTCGAGGTTCATCGCGCCCGATTGATGCGCAAGCTGGACGCCACGTCTCTGGCCGATCTCATTCGCATCGCCCGCGGCGAGGGAATACCGGTCGCCGAGGAGGGCGCTGGGTCGGAGGAAAGCGGCGTCGTCTCGCCTCTGCGCCTGGGCGAGGCTTTGAACGGGACAATTCGTTCCCGGAAGTAGGGGGCACGGGGGAAATCCCATATTTTCCGAATTAATCCCATGGGTTAAGGTTGGACTGGATCCTTTGCGGACTTGATTGCCCCCCGGGAAGGGACCAGATTTCCTCCCGGGTTCCGCAGGGGTAGTGGGGCAAAGGCGGAGGAAGGCTTTGCCGACGGATTACAACATCGAACGCCTTAACTTCCTGATCGTCGATGACAACAAGCACATGTGCACGTTGGTCAAGACGATCTTGAATGCTTTCGGCGTGCGCAACGTCATCGAAGCGGTGGACGGCGCCGACGCCTTCAAGGCGCTGAAGCACTTTCCCGCCGACATCATCATTTGCGATTGGATGATGCAGCCGCTCGACGGACTCGACTTCGTGCGCCTGGTCCGCACCGGCAAGGACAGCCCGAACCCCTATGTCCCGGTCATCATGCTGACCGGGCACACCGAGATGCATCGGGTGGTGGAAGCCCGCGACGCCGGGGTCAGCGAATTCCTGGCCAAGCCCGTTTCGCCGAAGAAACTTTACGCCCGCATCCGTTCGATCATCGAACACCAGCGGTCCTACATCAAAACCAAGACCTATTTCGGTCCCGATCGCCGGCGCCAAAACATGGCCAGCTATAAGGGCAGCGAGCGGCGCAAGAAGCAGGCGGAAACCATCGAAACCGGGCCGATCCTTAACGTGACGGCGATCCAGCGGCCGGGCGAGAAGAGCCAGCCCGTCCCGCCTCCGGCCGCGCCCGCCGCCGCGCCGGCTTCGACCAGCGTCACGGAAGAGGCGAAAGGGCTTTCCCAGGCGGAGTTGGATGCCCTTTTCGATAAGTGACGTTCCCATGACCGCCGCGCTTGATTTTGTGCCCCCGTCCGTATACGACGTGCGGCCTGTCCGTCCCCATCGTCTAGAGGCCTAGGACACCGCCCTTTCACGGCGGCGACGGGGGTTCGAATCCCCCTGGGGACGCCATTCATCGGGCGCGGCGTCTTTTTCTCCCAAAATGGTTGGACGTTAACCCGCTTTCGGCCGGGTGCGCCGGTTCGCGTCCGGCAGGGAGTTCTGTTCGGAAGCGTAACAAAGTCGCGGCTTTTCTCTACCGGGAATTGTTTATAGTCGGACGGGAGAGGGGACAATCGTCCATGGAGCAACGCTTCGTCTGGTGGTGGATCGGGATAGGCAGCGTCGTCGCCGGCGTGACTCTCATGATCGGCTGGGAGTTCCTGCTCAAAGACATGGTCTTCGAGTGGGTGGGGATGAGAGTCCACGCCGAGAGCCTTCAGGAAAAGATTGCCTATGTCGCCATGGGGACAACGGCGACGGTTCTTATCGTTGCCGGGGTTTTGACGTTGGCGTGGTCTCGTCTCGCCGCGGCGAAAGAACTGCGCCAGAGCGAGGAACGGTTCCGCCTCGTATTCCAGGAAAGCCCCGGCCTGTTCGCCATGACGCGGGTCAGCGACGGGCTGCACTACGACGTCAATGAACAGTGGCAGAAGGTTTTAGGCTATTCGCGCCAGGACGTCGTCGGTCGGACGTCGGCCGAGATCGGAATTTGGGCCGATGCCGACGACCGCCGGCGCTTGATGGCGGCCTTGGCGAACACCCCCTCGTTGCGCAACTTCGAGGCGCGGCTTAAGGCCAAGGACGGAAAAACC
Source organism: uncultured Hyphomicrobiales bacterium (assembly GCA_964365645.1). Lineage (GTDB taxonomy): Bacteria > Pseudomonadota > Alphaproteobacteria > Rhodospirillales > 2-12-FULL-67-15 > 2-12-FULL-67-15. Next base: position 7,940 of record CAYIQU010000018.1, read on the forward strand.
GTTCAGGTTCTGATCGCCGTCGAGAAAGTGATCATGGAGGGCGATGAGCGGCTTCTCATCGTCGCCCAGGAAATAACCGAACTCAAGAAGGTCGAGGACGCGCTGCGCGCATCAGAGGGCCAATTGCGCGCCATCTTCGACAACATGCAGGATATTTATTTCCGCACCGATCAGGATGGCCGCTTCGTCATGGTTTCGCCGTCGTTCGAGGCGTTTATCGGGATCCCGGCGAAGGAAATCATCGGCCGTTCGATTCTGAGCCTGTACATGAACCCCGGGGAAGAATTCAATTTCAGGAAACTTCTTAAGAAAAATGGAGGCCGGATCGCCAATTACGAGACGCGCTTACGGCGTGGCGACGGCCGGATCATCTGGATTCGGGCCAACGGCCAGTATTATCACGGCGAGGCGGGTGAAATCGCCGGCGTCGAAGGAACGGCCCACGACATTACCGACCGCAAGAATGCCGAGGAAGAGCTGCGCAAGGCGCACGGCGAATTGGAGGTCCGCGTCCAGGAGCGAACCCAGGAATTGAAGGAGGCCCTTGAGCGGGTCAGCGAGGTCAGCCGGGCCAAGTCCGATTTCCTCGCCAACATGAGTCACGAACTGCGCACGCCGATGAACGCGATCCTGGGGTTTTCCGACATGCTGGCGAAAGAAGCGTTGGGACCCATGGGCAATCCCCGCTATCGCGATTACGCCGCCGACATTTACGAATCGGGCCAGCATTTGTTGGCGCTCATCAACGAACTGCTCGACCTGGCGCGGGTCGAGGCGCGAACCCTGGAATTGCGCAACGACGTCGTCGACGTGGGCGCGCTGATCCGCTCGGCGATCCACATGTGCGAAAGATTGGGCAAGGAATCGGGCGTGACCGCGCGTGTCGCCGCCGCGGTGTCCGTGCCGCGGATGCGCGGCGACGAGCTTCGCCTGTCCCAGGTTTTCCTCAATCTGATCGGCAACGCTTTGAAGTTCACGCCGACGGGCGGGCGGGTGGACGTTCGCTACGGCACGGCCGCGGACGGAGGCATCGAGGCGGTCATCGCCGATACCGGACCGGGGATTCCGCCCGAGGACCTGGAGCGGGTGCAGACCCCATTCGCGCGCGGGCGCCAGCCCTTTGTTCGGACCAAGGAGGGGCTGGGTCTTGGCCTGCCGTTGGCGAAAGCGTTCATGGAGGCTCATGGCGGGGCGCTCGACGTCGTCAGCAATCCGGGCAAGGGAACGACCGTTACTCTGGGATTCCCCGCCGATCGCGTTATTCGGCCCTGAATCTCTGTATCGGACGAAAATCCTACCCTTCCGGGTGATATTTATTTCAAGCTGAATTCGACAAAAATTCCCTACCCGAAATGGCTGGATGCCGGTTTCGCGCCCTGCTATACGGAGCCGCCATGTCTCGCGCCATGCCGTCAACCAGCAAGTCGATTTCCGCCCAGGGCGGTTCCGCCGCGTTCCCCTGGCTGGGGCGTATCCCCGACATCGCTAAACTCCTCAAGGCCGCCCCGGCGGTACATTGGCCGCGCTCGCGGGAAGAACTGTTCGCCCTTTCTTTCGGACCGAACGGGGGCGACCGCTTCGAAGTCGCTTACGATGTTCCAGGCCGAGGCCGCGTGGTGGAAGCCGACGTGGTCCGCTGCCGCAACGGCGTTGCCGTCAACTATCCCGAACCCTACATGCGCCGCCGCGATCCGCACACCATGCTGATCGCCGACGAGGGACCGACCGACAAGGAACGCTTCGACGTTCGTTTTGGTACGCCCTTCGCCGGCCTGCGGGGCGAAATTCTCGACTGGCTGGCCGGCCAAGAACTGATCGTCTTGCCGTTCTCCGCGGGCAGCGGCCGGATCGGGCATGATTGCCTGTTCATCGGCCCGGCCAACGCCGGGTTCTTCGCCGCCGCGCTTGCCGATTTGCAGGGGATGCTGGACGTCGAAGCGCTGGACGCGGATTTCGCGCCCCAGGCGGTGTTGTTCCTGGCGCCGCCCTTCCGCCATACCCACTGCCAGGGCCGCCAAGTGGTGGTGCACAACCGCGCCGCCGGGATGCATGAAGTCTTCGCCCTCAACCTCTATCCCGGCCCCAGCGCCAAGAAAGGCGTCTACGCTATTCTGCTCGATCTCGGCGAGGAGCAGGGATGGGTGACGGCGCACGCCTCGGTCGTGCGGGTGGTGACGCCCTACGACAACACGCTCACCATCATGCACGAAGGGGCGAGCGGCGGCGGCAAAAGCGAGATGCTGGAATATCCGCACCGCGAATTGGACGGCCGCATCGTGCTGGGCACCAACGTCGTCAGCGGCGAACGTCGCCTGGTGCCGCTGACCCAGGGCTGCACGCTGGAACCCGTGACCGACGACATGGCGTTGTGCCATCCCTCGCTGCAAAGCCAGGGCGACGTCCGCAAACTGACGGTGACGGACGGCGAGAACGCCTGGTTCGTCCGGGTCGATCACATCGAGACCTACGGCTCGAACCCCGATCTGGAAAGTATCTGCGTCGTGCCGCCCGAGCCGCTGATGTTTCTCAACGTCGAGGCGGTGCCGAAGGCCACGTGCCTGATCTGGGAGCATATCGAGGACGCGCCGGGCAAGCGGTGCCCGAATCCCCGCGTCATCATCCCCCGCCGGCTGATGCCGCGCATCGTCACCGAGCCGGTCGACGTGGACATCCGCAGCTTCGGGGTCCGCACGCCGCCCTGTACGCGCGAATCCCCGAGCTACGGCATTATTGGAATCCTGCACCTGCTGCCGCCGGCGCTGGCGTGGCTGTGGCGGCTGGCTTCGCCGCGCGGGCACGCCAATCCCAGCATTCTCGGCGGCAGCGCGCTGACAAGCGAGGGCGTCGG
>CAYIQU010000019.1:0-10534 GCA_964365645.1 uncultured Hyphomicrobiales bacterium
GCCCAGGCCCTTGAGACGCGTGCGCACCTTCTCATCGAGCTGCGAGCCCGGAGCCGCGCGCTTCTGCTTCGGTGCCTTGGTCTCATTGCCTTTTGGGCTGGGTTCTTCTCCCCCTCCTTTGGGCGTCTCGGGTTCGAGGCGACCGGCACCTTGATCGAATTGACCGCCGATCACGGCGAGCGCGTCGCGGCCAATCGCATCCTGGCCCGGCTCGACGATCGCGAGCAGCAGGCTAAATTCGCCCAGGCCGAAGCGGCGCTGGCCCAGGCCCAGGCCCGCCTCGATCGGGCCCGCATCAATCTGACGCAAAAACGCAGCGTCAGCGCGCGGCGGCAAGCGCTCGCCCGTCGAAACACCGTATCGGTCGAAGCCGCCGAGGACAGCCTCGCCGCCGCCGACATGGCGGCGGCCGACGTGGCGGTGGCGAACGCCGACCACGCCGCCGCGGTCGGCCAGCTTCAGCGTGAGCGGGCCCTTCTTGCCAAGCTCTCCTTGTCCGTCCCCTACGATGCCCTGGTCATCGAGCGGAGCCGGGAGCTGGGCACGGTGCTGCCGTCGGGAACGTCCGTCTTCACCGTCATCGATCCGACCACGGTCTGGATCAGGGCTTATGTGGACGAGGCCCAGGCCGGCGCGCTGGCCCTCGGCCAGGCGGCGGAAATCCGTTTGCGTTCGCTGCCCGGACGGACTTTCCCCGGACGCATCGCCCGCATCGACATCGAAAGCGACCGCATCAGCGAGGAACGGCGGGTTCATATCGCCTTCGACGCCATCCCGGCCGAATTCCATCTCGGCGAACAGGCCGAGGCGCTGATCGACGTCGGCCAAGCCGAACAAGGCATGGCGATCCCGGGAACGGCGCTGGTCGAAAGCCGCACCGCCGCTTCCGTCTGGGTGGTGAAGGATAATCGCCTGGCGCGGCGGCCGGTGCGACTGGTGCGCCGGTTGGCCGACGGCACGGTCGAGGTGGACGGCGTCGCCGCCGCCGAACCGGTCGTGACGCACCCCGGCGGCGATCTCGTCGAAGGCCGCCGGGTTCGCCCCATCGTCCGGGAGAAAGGGCGATGAACCTCGCCTATCGGGACATCCGACATCACCGGGGCCGTTTTCTTCTCACCTGCGTCGGGCTGGCCCTGCTTCTCGGCGTGGTCATGTCCATGATCGGAATCTACCGGGGCCTGGTGGACGAAGCCCTGGTCCTGGCCCGCGCGCCGGGGGCCGATTTATGGGTGGTGGAACCGGGCACCCGGGGCCCCTTCGCCGAGGCCTCGCGCATCCCACGCGACGCGCGCAACGCGGTCGCCCGGCTTGCCGGCGTGGCGGACGCCGGCGTCGTCACCTATCAAACCATGGAAATCCCCCATGACGGCCGCAGGCTTCGTGTGCTGGTGGTCGGCTACGAGCCGGGACGCCTGGGCGGCCCGGTGCGGATCGTCGCCGGGCGCGCGCTGGCGCAAAGCCATTTCGAAATGGTCGCCGATCGCCGGTCCGGACTTCCGTTGGGCGCGCGCCTGCGGCTCGGTCCGGATATCTTCACGGTCGTCGGCCTGACCTCCGGCCAGGTCGACACCGGCGGCAACGCGGTCGTCTACATGGCCCTCCGGGACGCGCAGAAACTCCAATTCGCCCTGGAGGGCGCGGCCGCCCGCAGCCAGGCAACGCGCGGCGAGGCCGCCAATCCCAACCAGGTCAACGCCGTGGTCGCGCGAATTCTTCCCGGCGTCGATTCCGCCGACGTGGCCGCCGTCGCCGCGCGCTGGAAGCATCTTGCCGCCCACACCCAGGCGGAGCAGGAGGCGATCCTGCTCACCTCGGTGGTCGAGAAGGCGCGCCGCCAGATCGGCCTGTTCACCAGCGTCCTGTTGCTGGTTTCGGCGGTGATTATCGCCCTCATCATCTTCACCATGACCATGGACAAGACGCGCGAGATCGCCACCTTGAAATTGATCGGCGCGCCCAACCGCACCATCGTCGGCCTGATCGTCCAGCAGGCGCTGGCCATGGGCCTGGTCGGTTTCGCCGCCGGCGCGAGCCTGCTGGTGCTGGTGGTCGACAAGTTCCCGCGCCGGGTCGTGCTGAACCCGGAGGACGTGCTGGCGCTGGGCGGAATCGTCGTCGTGGTCTGCCTGCTCGGCAGCATGCTCGGGGTTCGCTACGCGCTTCGCATCGAGGCCGCACAGGCGCTCGGGGGCTGATCGTGATCGCCACCCCGCGCGCCCCTTTGATCGAGCTTCGCGGCATCGCCAAGCACTACGGCGAGGGCTCGACGCGGGTCGACGCCCTGCGCGGGATCGACTTCGACGTCTTCGCCGGTTCGGTGGTCGGCCTGTCGGGTCCGAGCGGTTCGGGCAAGAGCACGCTGCTCAATGTCATTGCCGCCATCGTCGAACCCAACGGCGGACGAATGCGGATGGACGGCGAAGCGGTCTACGACGGGCGCTGGTTGCACCGCGACCTGCGCCGAATGCGCCTTGAAAAGATCGGATTCATCTTCCAATTCCACAACCTGATCCCTTTTCTGACCGCCGCCGAGAACGTTCGGGTCGTTCTCGATCTCGCCGGATGGGAGAAAGAAGCGTCGGCGCGACGGGCCGACGAGCTTCTCGATTACCTGGAAGTCGGCGACAACAGCGACCGTTACCCCGCCCAACTGTCCGGCGGCCAGGCGCAGCGGGTCGCGATCGCCCGGGCGCTGGCCAACCGCCCGCGCATCATTCTCGCCGACGAACCGACCGCCGCGCTCGATTCCCAGCGGGGCGGCATCGTCATGGACCTGCTGCGCAAGGTCGCGGTCGAGCAGAACGCCGCGATCGTGGTCGTCAGCCACGACGAGAAAATATTCGCCCGCTTCGATGAAATGGTCGTGTTGCGCGACGGGTTGATCGAGAGTCGCGCCGGACGGTCCGGGCCGCCGCCGGGCGCGGAGGCCGCCGCGCCGAGTCCGTGATCGCGGCGACGGCAATGATCCGGACAAGAAAAAGGGCCGCGACGGGTATCGCGGCCCTTTGTCGTTGCCGGGATGGCGCCGCGCGTCAGCGCGAGTAGAACTCGACCACCAGGTTCGGCTCCATCTGCACCGGATAGGGAACGTCGCCCAGCTTCGGCGTGCGCACGAAGGTGCCCTTCATCGCCCTGTGGTCGACCTGGATATAGTCGGGCACGTCGCGCTCGGCGGATTCGGAGGCGGACAAAACGATCGCCAGCTGCTTGGAGGCGTCCTTGACCTCGATCACGTCGCCGTCCTTGACCAGATAGGACGCGATGTTGACGCGGCGGCCGTTGACCTTGAGGTGGCCGTGGCTGACGAACTGGCGCGCGGCGAAAACCGTCGGCACGAACTTCATGCGATAGGCGACGGCATCGAGGCGGCGTTCCAGCAGGCCGACCAGGTTTTCCGAGGTGTCGCCGGTGCGGCGCGCGGCCTCGGCGTAATAGCGGCGGAACTGGCGCTCGGTGATGTTGCCGTAATAGCCCTTCAGCTTCTGCTTGGCGCGAAGCTGGGTGCCGAAGTCGGACGGCTTGCGCCCGCGGCGCTGGCCGTGCTGGCCGGGGCCGTATTCGCGGCGGTTGAGCGGGCTTTTGGCGCGGCCCCACAGATTGACGTTGAGGCGGCGGTTGATTTTGTACTTGGATTCGGCGCGCTTGGTCATTGTTTTATATCGGCTCCTGTGCCGTTTGACTGTTGTCCCGATAGGCCCCGGACGGAAAACGCCGCCCGGGACGGGGCGGCGGCCAAAAAACGGCCTGCCCACGTTCTCGGAAGGTACGAAGGGGCGGCAGTATAGCCACGCGCGCCCGCCTGTCAAACGGCCGCAACCCCTTGGACGAAAACGGTAAAAAGACGCCGGATCAGGCCGATTCCAGCTCGGTGTCCCAATAGAGGAAGTCCCGCCAGCTTTCGTGCAGGTAGTTGGGGGGGAAGCCCCGGCCGTTTTCCTGCAACTCCACGTTGGTCGGCGAATAGGGCCGGCGGCGCAGCGCGAGGCCCGCTTCGTGGGGCAATCGGCGGCCCTTGTGCAGATTGCAAGGCTCGCACGCGGTGACCACGTTCGCCCACATCGTGTGGCCGCCGCGCGAGCGCGGCACCACGTGGTCGAAGGTCAAAAGCTCGGTCGGGAAGCCCACGCCGCAATACTGGCAGCGGAACCGGTCGCGCAGAAAGACGTTGAATCGGGTGAACGCCGGCCGGCGGGAAACGGCGATGTATTCCTTCAGCGCGATCACGCTCGGCAGTTGGATCCGGGTGCTGGGCGAGTGGACCACGCGGTCGTATTCCGAAACGACGCTGACCCGATCGAGGAACACCGCCTTGACCGAGTTCTGCCACGACCACAGCGACAACGGAAAATAGCTGAGCGGCCGAAAATCGGCGTTCAAGACCAAGGCCGGAAAATTGTTGGCGGCGATGTCCAGGGCGGACTCCTGCATTGCGCGCAGCGGATACTACAAGATGTCATGGCCGATGCCAAATCCAACAAGACCCTGCGCCACCCCGGTTTTCCCTAGCCGAATCGGGCCTTCAGGAATTCCTGGCCCAGGCGAATCCCTTCTTCGTCGATGCCATGGGCCAGACCCGGGCGAATGTGGGTCTCGACCGGGACGTTGTTCGCCCTGAGGGCTTTTTCGGCCTGGGGGAGCGATTCGACCGGAAGAATCCCGTCGGCGTCGCCGTGAACCAGAAGCACCGGCGGGCGCGAGCGGATTTCGGACGCCAGCAGGTCCGGGCCGACCAACATGCCCGAATAGCCGACGATTCCGGCCAGCGGCCGGGCCCGGCGCAAGCCCACGTAGAGCGACATCATCGTGCCTTGCGAGAACCCGATCAGGGCCATGTTCTCCTCGGCCAGCCCGAAGATCGCCAGCAGATGGTCGATGTAATGGTTGAGAATCGGCGCGGCCGCAACCGCGCCCTTGAGCCGGGCGGCGGGGCCGAAATCGCGGATGCTGAACCACTGATGGCCGAAGGGCGCCATGTCGTAAGGCTCGGGCGCGTTGGGGGAAAAGAACGCGGCCTCGGGCAGCACCTGCTGGAAGAACGGCGCCAGTCCGATCAAATCGTTGCCGTCGGCGCCGACGCCGTGCAGCAAAAGCACCACCTGGCGCGGCGGCCGACCGGTGGCGGGCGGCAGCGCGGGACCGTGAAGAAGGGGAAGATCGGCCATGACGGCTCCGGATGGGGGCAAAAGAGGGCGCTCAAGGGATAGCGAATCCCGCCCGCTTCTGCCACCCTGTTCCGTGTCCCATGAACGTCATCGTCACCCGATTCGCACCCAGCCCGACGGGCCTGCTTCACCTCGGCCACGCCCATTCCGCCCTGTTCGCGGAACAAGAAGCCAAGGGCGGGCGGTTCATCGTGCGCATCGAGGACATCGACCGCGCCCGTTGCCGGCCCGCGTTCGAGGCCGCGATCGCCGAGGACCTCGCCTGGCTCGGCCTGCGCTGGGAAACCCCGGCGCGGCGCCAGTCGGAGCACATGGACGACTACGCCCGCGCGCTGGATACGCTGAACGTCGCCGGCCTTCTTTACCCCTGCTTCTGCACGCGCCGCGACATCGCGGCCGAAATCGCGGCCGCGGGCGTCGCGCCGCATCCCGACCCCGCCGGTTCCGACGGACCGCCCTATCCCGGCACCTGCCGAACGCTAGCGGAAACGGAACGGGCGGCGAAAGTCGCGCAAGGGATTCCGTTCGCGCTGCGCCTCGACGTCGCGGCGGCCCTGCGCCGGACGGGTCCGCTGGCGTGGACCGACCGGGCGACGGGCGAGCAAAACGCCCGGCCCGGCGTCTTCGGCGACGTGCTGCTGGCGCGCAAGGACGTTCCCGCCAGCTATCACCTGGCGGTCACGGTGGACGACGCGCTCCAGGGCGTGACCCTGGTCACGCGCGGCGAGGACCTGTTCGCGGCGACCCACGTGCACCGGTTGCTTCAAGCGCTGCTCGACCTGCCCACGCCGCTCTATCACCATCACCGGCTGCTGACGGACGCGATGGGCCGCCGCTTCGCCAAGCGCGACAAATCGCTGACGCTGCGCGCGTTGCGCGAGGCTGGAAAAACTCCGGAAGAAGTCCGGGCCATGGCCGGATTTTAGCGTAGCGGCGCCCCGAAAGCGACGCGAAGCGGATTTCAAGATTTTGCTTCGCACGACTTCTCGTCGTGCTACGCGCCTAGCGCGCGGGCGAAAGCTGCTCGGGATGGCTGATCTCGATCATCGGCCCGTTCTGGAAGCGCAACCACCCGCGCGCCGCGACCGTTGCCCCTTTCAGGGCCATGGGATCGATTCCCTCGGCCCGGAACATCTTCAGCGCCGGCCCGTCGAGGCGCAGCGTGAAATCGGTGCGCCAGTCGGCCCCGAAGTTGAGATAGACCGCGCCCTTGACCTTGGCCGCGTCCACCACCCGGCCGGCGACGATCTGGAAAGTGCCGATGTCGTTTTTCAATTCCTCGACCCCGCGCACCGCGTAGAAGGGATGCGCCCAGATGCCGCGCCGGGCGGCGCGCGCCTCGGCTTCCAGCGCGATCATCTCGGCGGCCAGCGCCCTGTTGTCGGGGAATGTGTAGACCCGCGCCATGCCTGTGCGCAGCATTTCGCCCTGCACCCAAACGCCGTCGTCGCGGTAGAGATGCGCCAGAACCCGGCCGTGGCGATCCATGGGCGTTCCGCCGGGGCGAAGCGCGACGCGCTTGCCGACGGACAGCGCCTCGACCGCGCGTTTCGATTCCCCGGCCAACGGCCAATCCTTGAAGTTCTTGCGTCCCAGCGCCAGCTTCGGCGCCTGGATGCCGACCAGGCGGACCTGGCGGCCGTCGCCGAGAATGACCGTGTCGCCGTCGACGGCTTCGCGCACTTCGGCCGCGCCCGGGTCGGCGGCGAGCGCGGCCGTCGACAGAACGAACGAGACGACCAGCAGGGCGGCAATAAAGCGGCGGCGACCCATCATGGCGGCCATGGTAACCGGTTTTGCTCGATTGCGCCCGCCCGCGCCGATCCGCCGACTTCCGAACCCGCCGGTAACCTTTCGTAAAGATTTGGAGTCGAGACTGGTTCGCTTCGACCATCATCCCGCCACAATTGGCGGGGAAAACGAGGTCGAAGTTCGAATCTCCCGTCCCCACGTCCTGTCCTGTCCGCCCCGCCATGAACGTTCCGTACCGCCGCCCCGTCCGCCGCTTCCTTCCCCGCCGGTTGTCCTTGCGCCGGCCCGCCGTTCTCGCGGGCGCGGTCCTGGTCCTGGCGCTGGTCGCCGTGCTGATCGCCATCGGCGGGCTGGCGAGCGCCCGGCCGGCGCACGCCGAAATGCCGTCGGGAACCTGGACGCTGCTGATGGAGAACGACCGTTTCGCCGACACCGATCGCCATTATACCAACGGCACCCGCATTGCCTGGGTGTCCGACCGAAAAACCGACGGGCCGGAATGGGTGCGCAATCTGCTCTACCGGCTTTATCCCTTCGCCGACACGCGCGCGGGACGGCTGGGCTTCGCCGGCGGCCAGAATATCTACACGCCCGAGAACATCGCGCGCCGCGATCCGATCGCCAACGACCGCCCTTATGCCGGCTGGCTGTACGGCGCGGCCTCGGTCCACGTCGAAACGGGCCAGACCCTGATCGGCCGGCGCTTCGACGTTCTCGACACCGTCGAGTTGCAAGCGGGCCTCATCGGCCCGGCGTCGCTGGCCGAGCCGACGCAGAAGATGGTGCATACCCTGATCAACACCACCCGCCCGAACGGCTGGCGCCACCAGTTGGACACCGAACCGGGCGTCGCCCTGCTCGCCGAACGCAAATGGCGGACGCCGGAAACGAAACTCGCCGGCGGCTGGCTCGCCGCCGACGCCATTCCCCATCTCGGCGCGGCGCTGGGCAACGTCTATACCCACGTCAACGCCGGGGCGATGGTGCGGGTGGGCCGGAACCTGAATCTCGACTACGGGCCGCCCCACATTCAACCGTCGTTGTCGGGCCTGGAGGCGATCGACGGCGGCGGCGCGCTCGGCTGGTACGTCTTCGCCGGGCTCGAGGGCCGGGCGGTCGGGCGCAACATCTTTCTCGACGGTAATACCTTCTCGGACAGCCACAGCGTCGACAAGCACGCCCTGGTGGGCGACTTCCAGGCCGGCGCCGCGATCCTGTACGGCCCCTGGCGGCTGGCCTACACCCACGTCATTCGGACCCGCGAATTCGTCGACCAGCGGGAACCCGATCGTTACGGCGCCGTCAGCGTATCCGTCCGATTCTGAAGCGCCCCTCGCCTCGGGCAAAACGACGGGGTAAAATAGCCGCCATGCGCCGCCTTGGTGTCACATTGGCCCTGCTTGCCGCGCTGGCGCCGCTGGCCGCGTGCACCGTCAATCCCGCGACCGGGGAGCAAAGCTTCACCGGCTTCATGCCCGAAAGCGAGGAGATCCGCGTCGGCGCGCAGGAACACCCCAAGATCCTGCGCGAATTCGGCGGCGCCTACGACAACCCGGCGCTGGCCGACTATGCCCGCCACGTGGGCGAGCGCCTGGCGCGCGTCTCGGAAACGCCGAACCTGCGCTACACCTTCACCATCCTCAACGACGACAAGGTCAACGCCTTCGCGCTGCCGGGCGGCTACGTCTACATCACCCGCGGGTTGCTCGCGCTGGCCGATAACGAGGCGGAGATGGCGGGCGTGCTCGCCCACGAAATCGGCCACGTCGTCGCCCGCCATACCGCGCAACGCTACAGCCAGGCGATGGCCGCCAACATCGGCCTGACGCTACTGGGCGTGCTCGGCCAGGCGGCGGGCGCGCCGGGCACCGTCGGCGATCTGGCCCAGTTCGGCGCGGCGGCCGCGCTGCAAAGCTATTCCCGCGAGCAGGAAATGGAAGCGGACATGCTCGCGGTACGCTACATGACCCGCGTCGGCTACGGCCCCGGGGCGATGAACAGTTTCTTCCGCAAGATGGAGGCCCAGGCCGGCCTCGAGGCGGCGCTGTCCGGCCAGCCGGACCCCGAGGCCCGCTACGGCATCATGTCGACGCACCCGCGCACCGCGCAGCGCATCGAACAGGCGATCGCGCTGGCGCGCGTCAACGCCGTCGCCAGCCCCCACTACGAGCGCGACGCCTTTCTCGCCCGCATCGAGGGCATGACCTACGGCGACGACCCGCGCCAAGGCATTCGCCGCGGCCGCGAGTTCATCCATCCCGAACTGCGGTTCCGGTTCGTCGTGCCGCCGGGGTTCGCGCTGTTCAATTCGCCGCGCCAGGTGGTGGCGCGCGGGCCGGAAAAGTCCCTCATCGTTTTCGACATGGAAGCCGAGGGCAAGGCCCGGTCCGTCGGAGCGCTGACGTCCTACATCGCCCACGATTGGGGACGGCGCTTCGCCTTGCGCGAGGTCGAGCCGATCGCCGTCAACGGCCTGGACGGCGCCACCGGCCACGCCCGCATCCAAACCCGGAGCGGCGCCATGGATTTGCGGCTGGTGGCGATCCGTGGCGAGGCCGGACGAATCCACCGCCTGATCTTCCTGACGCCGCCGCGCCTGACCGAGTCGCTGCGCGCCGAGTTGCAACGCACCACCTATTCCTTCCGCGTCCTATCCCCGGCGGAAGCGGCGGGCGTGAAGCCGTTGCGCGTCGCGCTGGCGACGGTGAAGCCGGGCGACACGGTGGAATCGCTGGCCGCGCGGATGCCGTTCGCCGAATACCGCGTCGAGCGGTTCGAGGTGCTGAACGGCCTCTCCCGCAACCAGAAACTCGTCCCGGGCGTTAAGCTCAAAACCGTGGTTCAATGACGCCGGCATGGATCATCTGATCGAAGGATATCGGCGCTTCCGTTCCTCGACCTGGGCGCGGGAGCAGAAGCGGTTCGAGGCGCTGGCCCGGCACGGCCAGCGTCCGCGCGTCATGATCGTCGCCTGTTCGGATTCCCGCGCCGATCCGCAAATGATCTTCGACGCCGCGCCGGGCGAGCTCTTCGTCGTGCGCAACGTCGCCAATCTGGTGCCGCCCTATAACCCGGATTCCGCCTATCACGGCACCAGCGCCGCCATCGAATTCGGCGTCAAGGCCTTGAAGGTGGAGGACGTGATCATCCTGGGGCACGCCCTGTGTGGGGGCGTGCGCGCGCTGCTCGAGGGCGAGCCGGGGGAAGCGACCGACTTCGTCAATCCCTGGATGGCCATCGCCGCCACGGCCCGGGAGCGCGCGATCGAGGCCCCCGAGCCCGATCGCCAACGGGTTTGCGAACACGAAACCGTCCGCCTGTCGTTGACCAACCTGAGGGCGTTTCCCTGGATCCGAGACGCCGTCGCCGCGAACACGCTGCGGATTCACGGTTTCTACTTCGACATCCGCTCGGGCGTGCTGATGCGGCTGGGCGCGGACGGAACCTTCGCTCCCGTGGCTCCGAAAGCCGTCGATTAGGCCGCTTCGAGCAGGGTTTCGAGCTTCTTCGTCGCCGCGTCCATGTCGACCCGGTCGACGGCGGCCAATTCGGCCGCCAGGCGGTCGCGGGCGGCTTCGTAGATCTGGCGCTCGCTGAACGACTGGTCGGGCTGGCCGACG
>CAYIQU010000020.1:0-9635 GCA_964365645.1 uncultured Hyphomicrobiales bacterium
CGTCGTGATGACCGGGCCGGTGATGTCGCCATCACGGCCGTCTTCGGTGAGCACGCGCTTGCCGGCGAACAGCGGCACGTGCGGATAGAAAACGCCGTCGGGGCCGACCGTTTCCGGGATTTCGATCCCGTGCTTCATGCCCAGTTCCCAGTCGTCCTGGCCGTGGCCCGGCGCGACGTGCACGAAGCCGGTGCCGTCGTCCTCGGTGACGAAATCCGCCGGCAAGACTCTTACATCAAAATTGTATCCATGCCCGTGAAACGGATGCCGGCATGTGCGTACATTCGACAGAACATCAATATCGTGCAATCGCCTAAAACTTGCGCCCGCAGCGTCGAAAGTCTTCTTCGCCAATTTGTCGGCGACAATAAGAAGTTCACCTTTGATGGCCATACTGTTAGGCGAGACATCTACGATTTCGTATAGCCCATAAGAGATCGTCTCCGAATAAGCGATAGCGCGGTTACCTGGTATTGTCCAAGGGGTGGTAGTCCAGATAACGACTGAGGCCCTAGCTAATTTGTCATGGAACTCCTGATTTCCAAGTTGGTTAGTTCCCGATAGCCATACCGGGAACCGCACCCAAATCGCGGGCGAGGTGCGGTCGTGGTATTCGACCTCGGCTTCGGCGAGCGCGGTCTTTTCGACGATCGACCACAGGACCGGCTTGGCGCCCTTGTAGAGCGAGCCGTCCATCAGGAACTTGCCGATCTCGCGCACGATTTGCGCCTCGGCGGCGAAGCTCATGGTCGAATAGGGATTGGCCCAATCGCCGATTAGCCCTAAGCGCTTGAATTCCTCGCGCTGGATGGCGATCCAGTGTTCGGCGAATTCGCGGCACTCGCGGCGGAAATCGACGATCGGCACCTCGTCCTTGTTCTTGCCGGCGGCGCGGTATTTTTCCTCGATCTTCCATTCGATCGGCAGGCCGTGGCAGTCCCAGCCGGGAACGTAGTTGGCATCGAAGCCCAGCATCTGCCGGGTGCGGTTGATGACGTCCTTGAGAATCTTGTTCAGCGCGTGGCCGATGTGCAGGTGCCCGTTGGCGTACGGCGGGCCGTCATGGAGCACGAATTTCTCGCGGCCCTTGGACTGTTCGCGCAGGCGCTTGTAGAGACCGATCTCCTCCCAGCGCTTCAGGGTTTCCGGTTCGCGCTTGGCGAGGCCCGCCTTCATCGGAAAATCGGTCGCGGGCAAAAAGACGGTTGTTTTGTAGTCGGGACGGTTCATGAGGGGGAACGATCGAAAAAGAGGGTGAAAGAAGCAGGCGGAAGGGCGTTCACGAGTGCGCGGGTCCCGCGACGAGTTTCGGCGTTTCGGCGAGAATCCGGCGCGCGCGCGCGCTGTCCTCGGCGATCTGCGCGCGCAAGGCCTCGATGCCGGCGAACTTCCGTTCGGGGCGGATGTGCTCGATCAATTGCACGCGCAGGCGGCGGCCGTAGAGATCGCCGTCGAAGTCGAAGAGGAAAACCTCCAGCACTTCCTCGGTGCCGCCGAACGTCGGCCGGCGGCCGAAATTGGCGACGCCCGAATGCCAACGGGGATCGCCGCCGCTTCCGTGCCGATCCTCGATCAGGGCGCGCACGGCGTAGACGCCGCCGGCGGGACGCAGGCAGGCCTGGAGCGGGATATTGGCGGTGGGAAAGCCGATGGTGCGGCCGCGGGCGTCGCCCTTGACCACGGAACCCTCGATCTCGTGCGGCCGGCCGAGAATGGCGGCGGCTTCCCGCGCGTCGCCCCGGCGGAGCGCGTCGCGCACGCGGCTCGACGCCAGAACCTCGCCCGCCTCGTCGCGCACCGCGTGAACGGCGGTGAAATCGAAACCGAAGGTGCGGCCGGTGTGCAGCAGCAGCTCGCAGTTGCCGGTGCGGCCCTTGCCGAACTGGAAATCGTAGCCGGCGACGACATGGCTGGCGCCCAATCCCTCGGCCAGCACCCGGCGGACGAATTCGTCGGCGGTGAAGGAGGCGAACGCGCGGTCGAAGCGCAGCGCGACCAGGAAGTCGACGCCCATCTCGGCGATGGCGCGGGCCTTGGCGCGGAATCGCGTCAGGCGAAAGGGCGGGTCGTCCGGGCGGAACAGGTTGCGCGGGTGCGGCTCGAAGGTCAGCACCGCCCACGGCCGGCCGTGGGCGTGGGCCAATTGGCCGGCCTCGGCGATCACCGCCTTGTGGCCGCGATGGACGCCGTCGAAATTGCCGATGGCGACGGCCGCCCGGCGCAACGAAGCCGGCAGGTCGCCCAGGTGTCTGAAAATCCGCATGGCAGGCGAGAAAGTGCCCCCGGCTTGGGTCCCGGTCAAGGGTCAAGACCCGGAAAAACAAGCGAAAACAGGCTGAAAAGCGGCGTTCTAGCCGCCCTTGCGCGGGACCAGCACGGTGGCCTCGCCGTCGAGGACCACACGGCCTTTAACCAGGCACTGGGTCTTGAGCTCGGCGAAGTGCTTTTCCGGGATCAGCTTGGTCACCGTGACCCGGGTGATGACGGTATCGCCCGATTTGACCGGCGCCTTGAAACGCAAGGCTTGGTTGACGTAAATGCAGCCCGGCCCCGGCAGCTTGGTGCCGATGACGGTCGAGATGAAGCTCGCCGTCAACATGCCGTGCGCGATACGGCCTTGGAACATGGTCTCCGCCGCGAACTCGTGGTTGAGATGCACCGGGTTGATGTCGCCCGAGATGCCGGCGAACAGAACGATATCGGCGTCCGTCACCGTCTTGCCGTAGATGTCGCTCATGCCTTCCTTCAGTTCCTCGAAATAGTAACCGTGCAGAAGGTCGTGATCGGATGGCTGGTCGTTCATGAAGGGGTCCTCGGGTTGGGGCGCGCCGAAGACAGCCCGGCGCAAAAATGCTGCACTGCAATATAGCCCTTCGCCGGCCTTCCGGCAATCGCCGCCGCGCGCGTGGGAAGGGCTATAGTCGGGCGTTTTTTGGCAACGAGGGGCCAAGGGTATGCGAATCGGATCGGGAATAAGGCTGGTCTTTGCGCTTGCCGTCGCGGCTTCACCCGCGACGGCGGCCGATCTTGCCCTCGATCTGCCGGTCGTCTGCCGGCCCGGCGTGGATTGCTGGGTTGTCAATTACGTCGATCTCGACGCCGGTCCGGGGGTGCGCGATTTCAACTGCGGCCAAGCGAGCTACAACGGCCACAAGGGCGTCGACATCGCGGTGCGCGACTTCGCCCAGGTCCGCGCGGGAATCCCGGCGCGCGCGGCGGCGGCGGGCACGGTGGCGCGCGTGCGCGCCGGCATCGACGATCGCGCCGCCGTGCCCAAGGGACAAGAATGCGGCAACGGCGGCGTCGTCGATCACGGCCGGGGCTGGACGACGCAATACTGCCACCTGCGCCGGGGCAGCATCGCGGTGAAGCCCGGCGCGTCCATCGCCGCCGGCGACGCGATCGGCATGATCGGCCAGTCGGGTCTCGCCGATTTTCCGCACGTGCATGTGCAGGTGGCGCTGAACGAAACCATCGTCGACCCGTTCCGGGGCGTCGACGGCGATCCGAAGACATGCGGCTTGGGCAAGAACCACCTCTGGAGTTCCCGCGCGCTCGCCCTGCTGGCGTCCTATCGGCCGACCGCCGTTTACAGCGGCGGGATCGTGCCTGAGGATCCGCAACCGGCGAAAGCCCGCGGCGGCGATTACGACGGCGGCGCGTTGTCGATCGCCGCGCCGGCGCTGGTCGCGTGGGGGGATATCTTCTGGGTCCGGGGCGGCGATCGGATTCGCGTCCGTCTGCTCGATCCGGCGGGGACGGTATTGACCGACAGGACCGTGGCGATCGAGAAAACCCAGGCGCGGCGCTTCATTTACGCCGGGATTCGCCGCAAGGAATCGGCATGGCCCGCGGGCGTCTACACGGCCGAAATCGCCGTGCTGCGGGAAAAGGACGGGCGCCTCGAGGAGGAATCGCGGCTGACGCGCCCGGTCGAGGTCCGTTGACGGATTTCAGTGCGTCGTTCGATTGCGATAATGACGGCGGGGGGCAAGCTTGGGCGTCGCGCGCAGCGAACGCCTCTGCTTGGGCGCGGCGCGCGGACGGCGGACGGCGTCGGGTTTGCCGCGCGCCGGAATCGCGCTGTCGGCGGCATGACGTTGCCGGTCGAGCGCGGCGAGCGTGCGCCGGACGATGACGTCGCGTTCGGGCCGCGCCAGGCGCCTTCGCATATGAACGGCGGCGATGGCGCCGACCGCGTCCCGCACCGTCGCCGCGCCGGGTCGCTCCTCGCACCAGCGCAGAAAGGCGGCGACGGTCCACGGGTGCGCGGGCAACGGGCACAAGCGCAGCCGCCGGCACCAGGACGCGAATGCGCGCCAGGACGGGTCGTGAATGGTTCCCTTCGTCGGCGTGGGCATCGACAAGGCCTCAAGAGCAAGAACGGAACGCGCGGCGCGCGTCGCCGTATTTTCTTTATCTTGGTTCTTGGACGACCGGCCGTCGTCGGCCGGTCGTCAATCCAATTGGGCCAATTGGGCCGTTTCCGACCGATTGTTCCCTGGTCGTATAAAAGCCGGGGGCGTAATCTCGCCGCCTCCGGCGGGAAGGGCTTCGCCCTCCCCCTTCGTTCGGCAGGACTGGTCCAGCAAGGAGCCTATTATATGCGAAAATACCGTATCGCCGCCATTCCCGGTGACGGCATCGGAACCGAGGTCATCGGCGCGGGGCTGGAAGTCCTGCGCGCCCTGGAAACCCGCGACGGCGGCTTTCAGTTGGCGGTGGAACACCTACCCTGGGGGTCGGACTATTACCGCCGCCACGGCCGGATGATGCCCGAAGACGGCCTCGATCTGCTCAAAAGCATGGATGCCATCTACTTCGGCGCGGTCGGCGATCCCGGCCTTCCCGACCATATCACCCTATGGGGACTAAGGCTGGCCATCTGCCAGGGCTTCGACCAGTACGCCAACGTTCGTCCGGCCCGCCTGCTGCCGGGCATCGACGGTCCGCTCAAGGGGGTGGGGCCGGACGCCCTCGACTGGATCATCGTTCGGGAAAACACCGAGGGCGAGTATTCCGGCGCCGGCGGACGCGTGCATCGCGGCCTGCCCGAGGAAGTCGGACTCGACGTCGCCGTTTTCACCCGCACCGGGGTCGAGCGGATTTTGCGCTTCGCCTTCAAGCTGGCGCAAAGCCGGCCGCGGAAACGACTCACCGTCGTCACCAAATCCAACGCCCAACGCCACGGCATGGTGATGTGGGACGACATTCTGGCGGCCGTGCGCGGCGACTATCCCGACGTCGCCACCGACAAGATGCTGGTCGACGCCATGACCACGCGCATGGTCTTGAAGCCCGAGACCATCGACGTCGTCGTCGCCACCAACCTGCACGCCGACGTGCTCAGCGACTTGGCCGCCGCGCTCAGCGGCAGCTTAGGGATCGCTCCGACGGCGAACCTCAATCCCGAACGGAAGTATCCGTCCATGTTCGAGCCGATTCACGGCTCCGCCTTCGACATCGCGGGCAAGGGAATCGCCAACCCGCTGGGATCGTTCTGGACCGCGGCCATGATGTTCGATCACTTGGGCGAGGCCGGCGCGGCGGCCCGCCTGATGCGGGCGGTCGAACGCGTCACCGGCGAGGGCCGAACCATGCCCCCCGATCTCGGCGGCCGGGCGACGACCCGCCAGGTGACCGACGCCGTGTGCCAGGCCATTACCGGCGATAACGATTGAGGCCTTTCGGCGCCCGGGGCAAAGAACGGGAAGGCGATGAATCGCAAGGGGATTTCCCGTGCGCGTTAAGGAAAAAGAACGAAAATTTCCCGCCGCCAAGGGGGGATTGGGCAACTTATGCCTATTCTTCGGGTTCGGGAACTCTGCTACGGTTGAGCCAAGTTCAAGGGGTTAAACCGACAGGGAGATGGTTTTCATGCGTCCTATCGACACGTTCCGCTTGCGCGCCGGCTTGTGCGCCCTCGCCCTTGGGGTTCTCGCGGCGCCCGCGTGGGCGAACGAACCGGCCAAGGCGCCCGGTACCGACGACCCCCTGGAAGGCTTCAACCGGGTTACGTCGGAATTCAACGCGGGCCTGCGCAAAGGCGTGCTCGATCCCCTGGTCGACGGCTACAAGACCGTCACGCCCGAGGACATGCAGAAGGCGGTCACGAACGTATTCTCCAACCTGAGCGAGCCGGTGACGGCGGGTGCCAGCCTGTTGCAGGGCGACACCGATAACGCCTCCGTCGCCACCCAGCGGTTCTTCATCAACACCATCGCCGGCGCGGGCGGCATCGGCGATCCGGCGACCGAGGCCGGCCTCAAGCAGCGGCGCGAGGATTTGGGCCAGGCCATGGGCGCGAACGGCATCGCGCCGGGCCCGCACATCGTTCTGCCCATTTTCGGCCCCAGCAACCTGCGCGACGCGACCGGCGATATCCTGACCGGCCTGGTCAATCCCGCGCCGCTGGCCCTCAAGGCCGCCGACGCCGGCGTCAGCTACAGCGAGAAAAAGGATTCGATCAACGCCGCCACCGAGGGCGCGCTCGATCGCTATACGGTCGAACGCGACGCCTACGAACAGCACCGCCGGTTCATGGTCGACAACGGTCACGGCCCGGCGCTCGCCTTCCCCGATATCGATATCGACGGGAAGGAAAGCGTCGCGGAAACGCGCCCGGCGTCGCAAGCGCGCTGATATCGCGATCGGTCGTCTTGATCCCCCGCGCGCCGTCGGCGCGCGGGGTTTTTTATTGCCCGATCCAGAATGAGAACAAAATCGACAGCGTGACGACCGAAACCAGGGTCGAGAGCAAGATGGTTCCGGACGCCCGGGCGGTGAAGACGTTGTAGCGGGCGGCGATGACGAAACAGTTGGCGCCGGCGGGCAGCGCCGCCATGACCACGGCGACGACCGCCCAGGTCGGATCGACGACGAACACGTGGAAGGCGAGAACCCAGGTGACCAGCGGGTGAAGGATCAGCTTCACCGCGGTGATGGTTCCGACTTCGCCCAAGCCTTGGCGGACCGGCTTGCCGACCAAAAAGAGTCCGATGGCGAACAGCGCGCACGGACCAGCGGCGGCGGCAAGCAGGTCGAGAAACGCCCCGACCGGCTTGGCCACCCCGAATCCGGTCAGCGACCACAGAATCCCGCCCACCGCGGACATCACCAGCGGGCTCCGGAAAACGGCGCCGGCCGCGTCGCGCAGCGCGTGCGAATCGCCCGTGCGCCGGCGGGGATCGGTTTCGATCAGGATCGTGACGGCGGCGATGGTGACGGTCGACTTGAAAACCGTGGCGAGGATGGCGGGCAGGGTTCCCTCCGGGCCGAAGGCGATCAGCGCCAGCGGAATGCCCATGTAGCCGCTGTTGCCGAAAACGCCGCCCATGGCGAACAGGCTCGCTTCCGACGATCCGTGACGGAACAGCCAGCGGGCGGCGACGAACGCGGCGACGAAAACCGCGATCTGTCCGCCGCCGTAGGCCGCGATGAAGGGGAGATCGAAAATCTCGGCGGGTCGCAGGCGGGCCAGCGAGGCGAAGAACATCGCCGGCAGGGCGACGTAATAGACGAACCGGTTCAACGCCTCGGAACTGGCGTCGCCGAGCAGGCGGAACCGCCCGGCGAGATAGCCGACCAGGATCAGCGCGAACACGGGGAAAACGACGTTGACGACGGGGGCCATGGGGGGACTCGTCAGTTGTCGGGGTACGGCCAGCGGCCGGCGATGGCCCAACCGTCCGCCCGTCGGCGCAAGAGATAGGACACGCGCGGCTCAAGGGCGAGGCCGGTCGCGGCCGCGACGACGCCCGCGCCCGAGTGGACCAAGACGAAGTCGGGGGGATTGCCGGCGAACAGCGCGGCAATCCGCTCCGCCGTCAGGCTGGTGCCGGCGGCGATCCAAGCGATCCCGGGGTCGGCCCGGCGCAGGTGGTAGAAAGCCATGATTCCCGATTCGCCGGTACCCTCGGGGTCGAAAACGGTCAGGCGCGCGGCGCGGGGAACAAGCGGCTCGATGTGCGTCGCCACGGCGCGGAAATGGGGCTTGGGTTGCTCCCGATCGAAGCGGAGCTTCGGCGCCAGCGCGAGGGGCAACAACAGGGCAAGCGCGAGCAGGACGGGCAGGACGGCGCGGGGCGGGGGGCGTGCGCCCAACCAGCGGCGCGACAAGACGCCGACGAGATAAGCGCCGAACGCGGCGCCCAGCAGCGCAACGTGCATGTTGTAGCGCCAGAACGACGCGGCGCGGGTACCCTCGCCCTCGCCGAAGACGGCGACGTAGGTGAACAGCAAGAAGGCGTTGTAGCCGAGAAAAGCCGCCGCGGCGATCAGGGCGAGGCGGTCGAACGGGGTCCGGCACCGCCACAGGGCGCGCAGCCCCAGGCCGGCGACGATCAGCATCGGGGCGAAATAGGCGCCTTTCTTCGACGCGATCAACGCCATGCGCCCGAGGATCGCCGGGACCTTGCCGACCAGCCACTGGGAAATCGGCATCAGGGCGAACTCGCCCGTGCCGCCGACGTTGCGGGCGACGTGATAGCGCCAAAGCCCGTAGATCAGGGCCGGCGGCAGCATCGCCGCCGGGGCGAGCGGCAACAGCCGCTTGAGGCCGATGGCGGGGTCGCGGACCGCGACCACCGCCGCGCCGCCCGTCACGATGACGAGCACGACGAGATTGACCTGCTTGATGGCGACCAGCAACGCGCCCGTCAGTCCCAACTGCCAGGCCAGCGCGCGGGCTTCGCCGTCGCGGCTCTCGGCCAGCGCGTTCAGGGCTTTCCACGCCAGCACGCCCGCGAAGGCCGCGGCGACTCCGGTCGCGGTCTCGGCGTAATTGGTGAAGATGATTTTCTGGACGAACGAGGGATTGAGCACGCTCGCCGCCGCCACGGCGAAGGCCGCCATCGTCCAGGTGGATGCGCCGGCGCCGTTTCGCCCGGCGCCGTCCAGCCACAGTCGCACCGCCAGCGCGCCGTAGCAGAGCAGCAGCAGCAGATTGAACACCGGGCCGGTTCCTTCCAGGAATCGGCCGGCGGGCCAGGCGGCCAGCGCGTTGAGGAAGGGAAACGCGAAGGGATAGGCGGGGAATTGAAGAGCGTGATGAGGATCGGCGCCGGTCGGCAAAACGCCTTTTTCGACCACATAGCGAATGGCGCCGGCCCAATGCGAGAACTCGTCCCATTCCGAGGCGCGATGGGCGGCCGCGAGCAACAAAAGGGGCAGGGCGACGAGAGCGGCGCGCGGGACCAGGGGATCGATCGGCATGTCCCGGCGGCGGGCGAACGCGACCAGGGCGACGGCGCCCAGGCCCAGCGCCAGCCATCCCGGCGCGGACAGGCGAACCCCGAACAGGATATGGGCGACCAGCATTCCGGCCACCGCGACGGCCCAGCCGAACAGGGGCGTGGCCGCGCCCACGGCGTGACGGCCGGCGCCGGCGCGGCCGAGCGCGGCGAGCAGCGCGAAAACGGCCGTCGCGGCGATCAGCGCCAGGGCCTGCTCGGGGCCTTCGATGAAAAGACGAAAACGGTCGATCATGGCGGAACCGTCCGGACCCTATACGGCCGCGTCGCGACCTTCCAGCCTAGAAACGGCGGGCTTGCCCGCGCGGAGGGCACAAAGAGAAAGCCGCCCGTTGCCGGGCGGCTTCCCTTGTCGCGATTGGATCGGAAAGGGCGAAGGGTTAG
>CAYIQU010000020.1:9645-10445 GCA_964365645.1 uncultured Hyphomicrobiales bacterium
GCCGCCCATGCCGCCCATGTCTCCGCCATGGCTGTGGCCCGAGGACTTCTTCTCGGGCCGCTCGGCGACCATCGCTTCGGTCGTGATGAGAAGACCCGCGACGGACGCCGCGTCCTGCAGGGCGGTCCGCACCACCTTCGCCGGATCGATGATGCCGGCCTTCAGCATGTCGGTGTACTTGCCTTCCTGGGCGTCGAAGCCGAAGTTGTAGTCCTTGCCCTCCAGCAGTTTGCCCGCGACCACGGCGCCGTCGAAGCCGGCGTTTTCCGAGATCTGGCGGACCGGCGACTGAAGCGCGCGGCGAACGATGTCGACGCCCATTTTCATGTCGTCGTTGCCGACCTTGACCTTGTCGAGCACGCGAACGCCGTAGAGCAGAGCGGCACCGCCGCCGGCGACGACGCCTTCCTCGACCGCCGCGCGGGTGGCGTGCAGGGCGTCATCGACGCGGTCCTTGCGTTCCTTCACCTCGATTTCGGATGCGCCGCCGACGCGGATCACCGCGACGCCGCCGGCCAGCTTCGCCAGGCGTTCCTGCAGCTTCTCCTTATCGTAGTCGGAGGTCGTTTCCTCGATCTGGGCGCGGATCTGGCCGCAGCGGGCCTCGATATCCTTGCGCTTGCCGGCGCCCTCGATGATGGTGGTGTCGTCCTTGTCGATGGATATCTTCTTCGCCTGGCCGAGCATCTTGAGGTCGACGTTCTCGAGCTTGATGCCGAGGTCCTCGCTGATCACCTGGCCCGAGGTGAGGACGGCGATGTCCTCGAGCATGGCCTTGCGCCGGTCGCCGAAGCCCGGCG
>CAYIQU010000021.1:0-10283 GCA_964365645.1 uncultured Hyphomicrobiales bacterium
ACACCGAAGCGGTCTCGGCCAAGGTGAGCGGCGTGTAGGCCAAGAGAGCGCCCCGCGGCGCGGCCAGAACCTGATGCACGCCGTGACCCAGTTCGTGGGCGAGCGTCATCACGTCCCGCGCCCGGCCGTGGTAATTCAGCAGAATGTAGGGATGGGCCGACGGCGCGGTCGGATGGGAGAACGCGCCCGACGTCTTGCCCGGCGCCAGGGCGGCGTCGATCCAGCCGCCGTCGAAGAACCGCTTCGCGGTCACAGCCATTGCCGACGAAAATCCGCCGAAGGCGCCGAGAACGATATCCATCGCCTCGGCCCAGGCGTAGGCCCGCTCCGGCGCCTTGGGCAGCGGCGCGTTGCGATCCCAGTATTCGAGCGTCCGCAGCCCGAGCCAACGGGCCTTCAGCCGGTAATAACGATGCGAGAGCTTCGGAAACGATTCGCGCACCGCGCCGACCAGGGCATCGACCACGTCGTCCTCGACCTGGTTGGACAGATTGCGATGACGCAACGCGCTGGGGTACCGGCGCCAGCGGTCGTCGATTTCCTTGTCCTTGGCCAGCGTGTTGAGGACCAAGGCGAACAGAGGGCCGCGCTCGGCCAGCCCCTGCCCCAGCGCCCGGCCCGCCCGGCGACGAACGGGGCGGCGCGGATCGGAAAAAAGATTGAGGGTGTCGGAAATGGACAGCCGCTTGCGGCCGACGGAAAACCGCATCCCCGCCAACGTCTCGTCGAACAGCCGGGGCCACGCCCCGGCGGTAGCGGATAGATCGAGGGTGTAGTTTTCGAGTTCGTCGGAGAGTTGATGCGCGCGGAACGTCCGCACCTGCCGCACCCAAGGGGCGTAACGGCGGGCGGCGGGATCCTGCAACGCCCCGTCGACCGCCGCTTCCTCCATCTTGTTCAATTCAAGGGTGAGAAAGAGCGTGTGCCGGGCGGCCTCGGTCATCCGTTCCGTCAACGTCTGCAACAGCCGCCCGGCGTCGGCGTCGGCCAGGTCGGCGGCATGACGCAACTGCGCGAACGCGAAAAGCCTGTCCCGGCGGTCGGCGATGGCGTCGTAGGCGGTAATGGCCTCGCCCAACTCTCTGCCGGAAAGCGCCGCGACGCGGCCGCCGAATCGCGCCTCCAACGCCTTCGATTCATCGGCGATCCAGGCGACGTCGGCCGCGATCCTCGGGTCGGTCGGACCGGCGTAAAGGTCTTCCAGTCTCCACCGCGGCAGGGGTTTCGCCTGCTTGCGGGCCGGACGGGAGGCGGACGCGCGCCGACGCGGGGACTTGGCCCGATTCATCGTCTAAATTCTCCTTGCAGCCCCAGCGATATAGGGGTGGATTAGAAGTAAGGCAACGACAAACGGGACGCCCCATGAACCCCTTGAATCAAGGCGCCCTCAAGCGCTTCGAGCGCTGGCCGAATCTCGCGGCCATGTTCTTCGATCAGATCGATCGGCTGGGCGAACGGCCGTTTCTCTGGTCGAAGCGCGACGGGAATTGGCATCCGCTGACCTGGGGCGACACGGCGGCCCGCGTCAGCGCGCTGGCTCGCGGCCTGATCGCCAACGGCATCGAACCCGGCGACCGGGTCGCGCTGGTCTCCGAAAATCGCCCCGCCTGGGTCATCGCCGACCTCGCCATCACCGCGATCGGCGCCGTCACCGTGCCCGCTTACATCACCAACACCGTCGCCGATCATCGGCACGTGCTGCGCGACAGCGGCGCCAAGGGAATCATCGTTTCCCAGCGGCGGCTGGCCGAGCGCGTTCTCGCCGCCGCCCAGGAATGTCCCGACGTGCGCTTCGTCGCCGCCATGGACCCCTCGCCCGAGGAACGGCCCGGACGCATCCGCGTCCTCCCCCTCGACCGCTTGATCGAAACCGGCCAGGCCCGCCACGAAAACATCGTCGACATGGCGTGGTCGTGGCCCCGGACCCAATTGGCCTGCATCATCTACACCTCGGGCACCGGCGGCGTGCCCAAGGGCGTCGCCCTGTCCCACGGGGCCATTCTCCACAACTGCCGCGGCGCGACCGACGCCCTGCTCGATCTCGGCCTCGACGACAATATTTTCCTCTCCTTCCTGCCGCTGTCCCATTCCTACGAACACACGGCCGGCCAGTTTTTTCCCATCGCCATCGGCGCCGAGATTTATTACGCCGAGGGAATCGAATCGCTGGCCGCCAACATGCTGGAAGCGCGGCCGACCATCATGACCGCCGTCCCGCGGCTTTACGAAATGCTGCACGCCCGCATCACCCGGGGCGTCGCGAAAAGCGGCGTCGTCAGCCGGTTCCTCTTCGCCAAGGCGCTCGACCTCGGCCGGCGCCGGTTCGAACGGCCGGGTTCCCTCGGTCTCGGCGACAGGTTGCTCGACGCCCTCGTCGAAAAGCTGGTCCGCGACAAGGTCCGCGCCCGTTTCGGCGGGCGATTGAAGGCGCTGGTCTCCGGCGGGGCGCCGCTCAATCCCGACATCGGCCTGTTCTTCACCGCGTTGGGTTTGTGCATCCTGCAAGGCTATGGCCAGACGGAATCGGCGCCGGTCCTCAGCGTCAACCGGCCGGGCGCGGCCAAGATGCACACCGTCGGCCCGCCCTTGATCGACACCGAAATCCGCATCGCCCCGGACGGCGAAATTCTGGCGCGCGGCGACATGGTGATGCAGGGCTATTGGCGGAACGAACCGGCCTCGCGCGAGGCGATCCGCGACGGCTGGCTGCACACCGGCGACATCGGCCACATCGACGGTGCCGGACATCTCGTCATCACCGACCGCAAGAAGGACATCATCGTCAATTCCGGCGGCGACAACATCGCCCCGCAGCGGATCGAGGGCCTGCTGGCGATCCAGCCGGAAATCGCCCAGGCGATGCTCTACGGCGATCGCCATCCGCATCTGGTCGCGGCGCTGGTGCCCAACGCCGACTGGCTGGATTCATGGGCCGCCGCGGCCGGCAAGCCGGCGGACTTGGCCGCGCTGACCGAAGACGAGGCCCTGCACGCCGCGCTCGCCGCCGCGGTCGAACGGGTCAACGCCGTCCTCTCCCCGATGGAAAAGGTGCGACGATTCCTGATCGCCGACGAGCCCTTTACCATCGACAACGAAATGCTGACCCCGACCATGAAGGTCCGGCGCCACAAGGTGCGGGCGATTTACGGCGACCGGCTGGAAAAACTGTACGCCTAAATTTTGTGATAGTCGCGGAACCAGGCGATGAAGCGGGGAATGCCGTCCTCGATGGAGGTTTTCGGCTCGAATCCCAAATCGCGCCGAGTGTCGTCGATGTCGGCGTAGGTTTCCGCCACGTCACCCGGCTGCATCGGCAGCAATTCGGTCGTCGCCTTGCGGTCGAGGGCTTCCTCGATCAGGCCGATATACCGCATCAGCGATTCGGAACAATGGTTGCCGAGGTTGTAGAGCCGGGCCGGCGGATGGCGCCCGTCGTCGGCGGGCGGGCGGTCCAGCGCGGCGACGATCCCGGCGACGATGTCGTCGATGTAGGTGAAGTCGCGCCGCATGTTGCCTTCGTTGAAAACCGGTATCGCCTCGCCGGCCATGATCTTGCGCGCGAAGATATAGGCCGCCATGTCCGGCCGACCCCACGGCCCGTAGACGGTGAAGAAGCGAAGGCCGGTCGCCGGCACGCGCCAGATATGGGCGTAGGCGTGCGCGACCATTTCCTGCTCCTTCTTGGTCGCGGCGTAGAGCGAGAGCGGCGTGTCGGTCCGATCGTGCACCGAAAACGGCAGCTTGCTGTTGGACCCGTAGACGGACGACGACGAGGCATAGACGAAATGGCGAAAATCCTTGAGCCGCCGGGCCGCTTCCAGCAGCACGACGTGGCCCCGGACATTGGCGTGAACGTAGGCGAGCGGGTCCTTCAGCGAATGGCGCACGCCCGCCTGGGCGGCAAGATGCACGACGCGGTCGACGTCGGGATGGGCGGCGAGCGCGGCGGCAACCGATTCGGGATCGGCGATGTCGGCGCGGACGAAGGAAAAGCCCTTGTTCGGGGTCAGCCGCGCGAGCCGGGCCTCCTTGAGCGCGACGTCGTAATAGGCATTCAGGCTGTCGAGCCCAAGGACACGCTCGCCGCGCGCCAACAAGGCTTCCGTGACGTGGTAGCCGATGAACCCAGCCGCGCCGGTGACCAGAATCGTCATGCCGCAAAACCCTAATATTCGCCCCGGGAATCGGGCGCAGGCCCGGTATACAGCCTCCCCCGTTCTTTGCAAGCCGCCCGGCCGGCGGGTCCCGGAAATATTCTTCCCGCCCGCCCCCCTTCCGGCGCAGCCTTCCTGCCGTCGAGCGGGGTTTTATTTTTCGATCGCGTCCTTGTCGTTTCCTACCCCGAGTCGCTGTTGTCAAAACCTCGGCCGTACCCCTAACCTCCCCTTCCAGGGAGGACCGGCATGGCGCATATCCGCGTCACGCTCGACGACAAATACACGCTGGCCCAAGGCCGCGTCTTCATGACCGGGACGCAGGCGCTGGTCCGCCTGTGCCTGGAGCAGCGCCGGCGCGACTCCCAGGCCGGGCAGAACACCGCCGGCTACGTTACCGGCTATCGCGGCTCGCCCTTGGGCAGCGTCGACAAGGAATTCTGGCGCGCCGAAAACTTTCTCAAGGACGCCGGGGTCCGTTTCCATGCCGCCGTCAACGAAGACCTCGCCGCCACCGCCATCTGGGGCGCGCAGCAATTGCCGCTGTTCAAGGACGCGCGCAAGGACGGGGTTTTCGCCCTCTGGTACGGCAAGGGACCGGGGGTCGATCGCTCGGGCGACGTGTTCCGCCACGCCAATCTCGCCGGCACCTCGCGCCTGGGCGGCGTTCTCGCGCTGGCCGGCGACGATCCCGGCTGCAAATCCTCGACCGTGCCGAGCCAAAGCGATTTCGCCCTCGTCGACGCCGGGATGCCGTTGCTGCACCCCGCCGACACGCAGGAAATCCTCGATTTCGGCTTGTTGGGAATCGCCCTGTCGCGCTTTTCCGGCTGCTGGGTCGGCATGAAGGCGGTCGCCGACGTGATGGATACGTCGGCCTCCATCGTCATCGATCCGGCGCGCGCGCGGGTCGTCCTTCCCGGCGACGTCGCCGTGCCGGCGGGCGGCTTTTACAGCCGCTGGCCCGATCCGCCGATGGAACAGGAAACCCGCCTCTATCGCTTCAAGCTCCCGGCGGCGACGGCGTTCGCGCGCGTCAACGGGTTCGACCGGATCGTCTGGGACTCGCCCAAGCCGCGGCTCGGCCTGGTCGCCAGCGGCAAGACCTATCGCGATGTGCGCGAAGCCCTGGCCATGCTCGGCATCGACGAGGCCGGCGCCCGCGCGCTGGGCTTGCGCCTGCTCAAGATCGGTTTCGCCTGGCCGCTGGACGGCGAGATCATTCGCCGCTTCGCCCAGGGCCTCGAGGAAATTATCGTCGTCGAGGAAAAACGGCCGCTGCTGGAATCCCAAATCAAGGACCACCTCTACGGCCTGGGCGCCGCCGCGCCCCGAATCGTCGGCAAGCACGACGAGGCCGGCGCCTGGCTGTTTCCGCCGGCGGGCGAAGTCGGCCCGTCCGAGATCGCCCGCGCGCTGGCCCCGCGCCTGATCCGCGTGGGCGGGTCGAGGGACATCGCCGCCCGCCTCGATCGCCTGGAAGCGCTGGCCATCCGCCGCGCCGAGAGTCCCGGCGGCAACGCCGCCGTCGCCAAGCGCATCCCCTACTTCTGCTCGGGCTGCCCGCACAACACCTCGACCCGCGTGCCGGAAGGATCGCGCGCGCTGGCCGGCATCGGCTGCCACTACATGGCGATCTGGATGGACCGCGATACCGCCACCTTCAGCCACATGGGCGGCGAAGGCGTGGCCTGGATCGGCCAAGCGCCGTTTTCCGACACGCCCCACGTCTTCGCCAACATCGGCGACGGCACCTACTTCCATTCCGGCCTGCTGGCGATCCGCGCCGCGGTCGCGTCGGGCGTCAGCATGACCTATAAAATTCTCTACAACGACGCCGTCGCCATGACCGGCGGCCAGCCCCACGACGGGCCGCTCGACGTGCCGCGCATCGCCGCCCAGGTTCGCGCCGAGAACGTGGACCGCATCGCCGTCGTCAGCGACGAGCCCGAACTGTTCCGCGCCCATCCCGATTTGGTCGCCGGCGTCACCGTCCATCACCGCGACGAACTGGACGCCGTGCAGCGCGACTTGCGCGAATGGCCGGGCGTGTCGGTTCTCATCTACGCCCAGACCTGCGCCGCCGAGAAACGCCGGCGGCGCAAGCGCGGGCGGATGCCCGATCCGCCCCAGCGCGCCTTCATCAACGAGGCGGTCTGCGAAGGCTGCGGCGATTGCGGCGTGCAATCCAACTGCGTCGCCATCGCCCCGCTGGAAACCGAATTGGGACGCAAGCGGACCATCGATCAATCCGCCTGCAACAAGGATTTTTCCTGCCTGAAGGGATTCTGCCCGAGCTTCGTCACCGTCGAGGGCGGGGCGTTGCGCCGACGCGAGGGCGCGGGCGGCCCGCCCCGGAGCCCCCTGCCCGAACCGGTCCGCGCCGAGACGGCGCGCGCCTACGGCATCGTCGTCACCGGCATCGGCGGCACCGGCGTCATCACCGTCGGCGCGGTCTTGGGGATGGCCGCGCACCTCGAAGGCAAAAGCGTTTCCGTTCTCGACGTCGCCGGACTGGCCCAGAAAAACGGCGAGGTCTACAGCCATATCCGCGTCGCCGACGATCCGAACGCCCTTCACGCCGCGCGGATCGGGGCGGGCGAGGCCGATCTGCTGATCGGCTGCGACCTGATCACCGCCGCCGGACCGGAAACCCTGGCCGTGCTCGCTTCCGACCGGAGCCGCGCCGTGGTCAACATCCACGAAACCATGACCGCCGCCTTCACCCACGATCCCGACGCCGCCTTTCCCGAAGGCGCGATCGAGGCCGCGCTGGCCCGCGTCACCGCGGACCGCTCTTTCGTCGACGCGACCGGCCTTGCCGTCGCGTTGCTCGGCGATTCCGTCGGCGCCAACATGCTGTTGCTCGGCTTCGCCAGCCAGAAGGGATTGTTGCCCGTTCCCCCCGCCGCCATCGAGGAAGCCATTACCCTCAACGGCGTGGCGCTGGAATTCAACCGCCACGCTTTCGCCTGGGGACGGCTGTTGGCGGTCGACCCGGCGGCCGTCGCCGACGCCGCCGGATCGGTCGCGCCCCCGCCTGCCGCCGCCGCCGATCTCGCCGGCTTCATCGAGCGCCGCGCCGCCGATCTCGCCGCCTATCAGGACCGGGCGTATGCCGCGCGCTATCGCGCCCTGGTCGAAAACGTCCGCGCCGCCGAGGCGGAACGCAGCCCCGGGCTCGCCGGCCTGACCGACGCCGTGGCCCGGGCCTATTTCAAGATTCTCGCCTACAAGGATGAATACGAGGTCGCCCGCCTCTACACCGACGGCCGGTTTGCCCGCGCCCTGGGGAATGCCTTCGAGACCCCTCGCCGGCTTTCCTTCCACCTCGCCCCGCCGCTTTTCGCCGAACGGGACCCAAGAACCGGCATCCCGAAAAAGCGCGCCTACGGCCCATGGGTGCTGACGGCGATGCGCCTGCTGGCGCCGCTCAAAATCCTGCGCGGCACGCCTTTCGATCCCTTCGGCCGGACCGAGGAACGCCGCGCCGAGCGGCGTCTGATCGCCGACTATGAAACGCTGATCGCCGAACTGACGCGGCGCCTTACCCCCGGCAATCATGCGCTGGCGGTCGAACTGGCCGCCCTGCCGCTTGGTATCCGCGGTTTCGGCCCGATCAAGATGCGGGCCATTGCCCAAGTGAAAACCGCCGAGGCGCCCTTGCTCGCGCGTCTGCGGGGCACCGCCGTCGGCCCCCAGGCCAAGGCCGCCGAATAACTATCCCCCGCGTCGGCGCGCGGCGTCGAGGCTGTAGAGCGCCAACCCGGCCCAGACAAAGGCGAACGTCGCCTGCAGCACCGGCGTGAACGGCTCCCGGAAAAGAAAGACTCCCAGCAGAAACGACGTGCTCGGCGCCAGATATTGGACAAAACCCAGCGTCACCAGACGGATGCGACGGGCGGCGACGGCGAACAGCATCAGCGGTATCGCCGTGGCGACGCCGGTCGCCACCAGCAACCCGTCGACGGCGATTCCTGAGACCAGAAACACGCCCTCGCCCGCCCGACCGAGCCACAAGAGATAACCGAGCGCGGCGGGCGCCAGCATCAGGGTTTCGATCCAAAGCCCGCTAATCGCGTCGATCGGCGTGACCTTGCGCACCAGCCCGTAAAGACCGAAGGAGAGCGCGAGCGTCAGCGCCACCCACGGCAACGCGCCGTAGCCCACGGCCATGACCGCGACGCCGGTTGCCGCCAGCGCCACGGCGGCCCATTGCGCCGGCCGCAGCCGCTCGCCGAGAAAGGCGACGCCGAAAACGACGTTGACCAGCGGGTTCATGAAATAGCCCAGGCTCGTTTCCAGAACCCGGTCGTGGTTCACCGCCCAGATGAAGACCAGCCAGTTGATCGCCACCGCGACCGCCGAAATCGCCAGCGCGCCCATCGTGCGCGGGTTGGCGAGCGCGTCGCGCACCCGCCGCCGGCCCGCGCCCGCCGCCGCCAGCACCGCCATCAAGATCGCCGCCCAGACGATGCGATGGGCGACGATTTCCAGCGCCGGCACCTGGGCGATCGCCTTGAACAGGATCGGAATCAGCCCCCAGATCAGGAAAGCGCCGACGGCGCTCGCCATGCCCAGGACTTGCCGCTCGCCTGCCGGGTCGGGCGGACCGTTCACATCAGCGCCCCAAGCAGGAACGGCAGCGCCGCCAAGCCGAACAGGGTCGAAAGCATCACTAATCCAGCCACCTCGGCCGGATCGGTGCCGTAACGCTGCGCGAACAGGAAATTGAAGACCGCGACCGGCATCGACGATTGCAGCACCAGAATCGCGCGCTCGGTCCCCTCAAGGCCGAAGGCCCAGGCGACGACAAGGCCGCCGCCGAGGCCGAGGCCGAACCGCAACGCCGTCAAGCCGAGGCCGCGCGCGACGCCGACAAGCCGCAACCCCGCCAGCGCGACGCCCAGCGTCAACAGCATCAGCGGCACCGTCATGCCGCCCAGGATCTTGGTCGTGTTCAACAGCCATGCCGGCGTCGGAATTCCCGCGCCCATGAAGACCAGCGCCGCCGCCACCGCGTACAAGACCGGCACGCGGATGAAGTCGCGCGGGGAAATCTTGCCGCTGTTGATGGCGACGCCCGCCGTCAGGTGAATGATCACCGAGACCGTGAAGAACGTGATCGCCAACGCCAGCCCCGCCTCGTCGAAGGCGAGCAAGGCGAGCGGCAACCCCATGTTGCCGACGTTGGGAAACATCATCGCCGGCAGAAAGGACCGTAGCGGAATTCTCGCCAGCAATAACGTCGCCGCGCCGGCCGCGCCGAACAACGCCGTGACCGCCGCCGTCGCCCAAGCCATGCGGCCCAGCGCCGTCAGGTCGATCCCGGCGTCCACCAGGGTCGCGAACACCAGCGCCGGCACCGCGATGTTGGTCGAAAGCCGGGTCGTCATCTCGGCGTCGAAGCGCCGGCCGCTTTTCGCCCAAAAATAACCGATGGCGGCGCAGATGAAGACCGGCGCGACGACGGGGATGAGTTTCTCGAACATGGACAACCGGGATTGGGTTTGCCGGCCGGGCCCGACGGTCCCGGTCGTTCGGTCTACTGAACCAGCGCGATGCGCAGGATGTTGGTCGCGCCCGGCGTGCCGAAGGGAACGCCCGCCGTCACCACCACCTTCTGGCCCGGCTTGGCGAAGCCCTCGCGCGAGGCCGCCGCGATGGCCTTGGTCACCATTTCGCCGAAACTGTGCAGGTCCTCGGTCTGGACCGAATGCACGCCCCAGGCCAGCGCCAGGCGCCGCGCGGTGTTGGCGCGCGGGGTCAGCCCGAGGATGGGCACGCCGGGACGCTCGCGCGCGCAGCGAAGCGTGGTCGAGCCGGTGGAACTGAACGTGACGATGGCCGCCGCCGAAATCGTCTGCGCCACCTGGCGCGCCGCCGCGGTAATGGCGTCGGCCGCGGTCGCCTCGGGGGCGCGATGATCGGTGTCCATGATCTTGCGGTACAGGGGATCGCGCTCGACCCGGTAGACGATGCGATCCATCATCGCCACCGCCTCGGTCGCATATTCCCCAACCGCCGTTACGGCCGACAGCATCACCGCGTCGGCCCCGTCGTAGACGGCGGTGGCGACGTCGGAGGCCTCGGCCCGCGTCGGCGTCGGCGAATGGACCATGGAATCGA
>CAYIQU010000022.1:0-10257 GCA_964365645.1 uncultured Hyphomicrobiales bacterium
GGCGTCGTGCTGGGCGTGGAACAGATCAACCTCATCATGCACAACACCCTGTACGTGCCCGGGCACTTCCACGCCACGGTGGTGACGGGAACGACGCTCGCCTTCATGGCGGTGACGTACCTGGTGGTGCCGCTGATCTTCCGCAAGGAAATCATGTTCCCGGGGCTGGCCAAGTGGCAGCCGTACCTGTTCGGGCTCGGCGCCATGGGCATCAGCTTCTTCATGATGGGCGCGGGTACGCTGGGCGTTTCGCGGCGGCATTGGGACATGACCTTCGCCGACGCGGCGTTGAAGTTCGACCATCCGCCGGCCGCCTTCCTGATGATGGGCCTGAATGGGCTGTCGGCGGTTCTCGCCTCCTTGGGCGGCATCGCCTTCATCATCATCGTCGTCGGCTCGGTCTTCTTCGGCAAGCCGCGCGACGAGGCGGCCATCAAGCGCAACCCGGTCATCGGCGCCGGCGGCGGCGGGGCGGTGTCGCAGTACGGCGGCGAGACCGCCTTCAAGCTGCCGGGAACGGCGATCCTGGTGACGGTATTCTTCGTCTCCTTCGTGCTGTACTACTTCATCACCTGGAAGTACCTGTCCGCGGGCTGGCCGTTGCGCTGAGCGGCCGAAAGGATCGGGGCGGGAAGCGCGAGCCTCCCGCCCCGTGTTCCGACAAAGACGGTCCACC
Organism: uncultured Hyphomicrobiales bacterium; assembly: GCA_964365645.1. Lineage (GTDB taxonomy): Bacteria > Pseudomonadota > Alphaproteobacteria > Rhodospirillales > 2-12-FULL-67-15 > 2-12-FULL-67-15. Next base: position 677 of record CAYIQU010000022.1, read on the forward strand.
GCTCGATCGTGGCGCCGGACCGGGAGAGGGGTAAGGATGACGATCGCGATTTCTTGGCCGATCCTCGGCGGACGGCACGCCCTCGTTGTGGGCGCGTTTCTGTCGGCGCTTGGGACCGGCGGGACGCCCGCTTCGGCGGCGACGGAAAAACCCTTCGACGACGCGGCGGCGTACAAGTACAGCCAGGCGGCCATCGGCCGAACGGTCGGCGATTACAGCTTCCGCGACCGCCAGGGACGAACCGTGACGCTGGCGGAGCTGCGGGACAAGCCGCTGATCGTCAGCTTGATCTACACCAGCTGTTCGCAGACGTGCCCGGTGATTTCGCACAGCCTGATCAAGGCGGTCGAGGTGGCGCAAAAAACCATCGCCCTCGATGCGTTTCGCGTCGTGACCATCGGCTTCGACGCCCGCGTCGATTCGCCCGAGCGGATGCGGATTTTCGCCCGCCAGCAGGGCATCAGCCTGCCCAACTGGGAGTTCCTGAGCGCGGACGCCGCCACCATCGACCGGTTGAGCGAGGACTTAGGGTTTATTTTCTTCGCCTCGGCCAAGGGTTTCGATCACTTGGCCCAGGTCACGATCCTGGACGGCGCGGGCAAGGTCTTTCGCCAGGTCTACGGCGACGAATTCGATCCGCCGCTGCTGGTCGAACCCCTGAAAGACCTGATTTTCGGGCGGATATCCTCGCTCGCGAGCTGGGACGGAATCGTCGACCGGGTGAAGCTCTATTGCACCGTCTTCGACCCGAACATCGGCCGCTACCGGTTCGACTACCGGGTGCCGATGATCGCCGGCATCGGCGGGTTGACGATGCTGGGAATCGGGTTCTTCGTGGTGCGGGCGTGGGTGACGTATTTTCTCGGCCAACGCCGCGCCCGCGGCACGCGGCGGGGCGCGGGCGGGGTGGTGACGGAGCCGAAGAGAGTTTAGGATCGCCCTCGTGAACGCCCTTCGTCTGCCCCTTCGCTTCGTTTTCGCGCGCGCCGAAAACCTGTTCGACCGCGTCTTCGGGCCGCGCTGGAACCCGTTTTCGTGCCTGGGCGCGCTCGGCTACTACTATTTCTGGATCGTCTGCGTCAGCGGCTTTTACCTGTTCATCTTCTACGATACCGGCATCGACCAGGCCTACCAGTCGCTCGAATACATCACCCGCGACCAATGGTGGCTGGCCGGGATCATGCGCAGCCTGCACCGCTACGCCTCGGACGCCATGGTCGTCATGGTCATGGTCCACATGCTGCGCGAGTTCGCGCTCGACCGCTATCGCGGCGCGCGCTGGTACTCGTGGCTGACGGGGATTCCGGCCCTGTGGTTCCTGTTTTCCTCGGGCATCACCGGCTACTGGATGGTCTGGGACAAGCTGGCGCAGTACGTGGCGATCGCGACCACCGAATGGCTGGACGCGCTGCCGATCTTCGGCGAGCCGACGGCGCGCAACTTCGCCTCGCCGACGCTGCTCAACGACCGCTTCTTCACGTTGATGATCTTCATGCACATCGCGCTGCCGCTGATCTTGCTATTCATCATGTGGTTTCACCTGCAGCGGGTGAGCTATTCCAAGGTCAACCCGGCGCGCGGGCTGGCGGTGGGAACCTTGGTCATGCTGCTGGTGCTGTCGTTGGCGGTGCCCGCCGTCAGCCAGGGACCGGCCAACCTGGCCCAGGTGCCGACCCCGATCAAGCTCGACTGGTACTATCTCTGGATCTTCCCGTTCATCGAAAAGACCTCGCCCGCGCTGGTGTGGATCGTGCTGGTCGGCGGCAGCTTCCTGCTGATGGCGTTCCCGTGGCTGCCGCCGGGGGAGAAGTTGCCGGCGGCGACGGTCAACCTCGACAACTGCAACGGATGTCGCCGCTGCGCCGACGATTGCCCGTTCGCGGCGATCCGCATGGTCCGGCGCAGCGACGACCGCCCCTTCATCGAGGAAGCCAGAGTCGATCCCGACCTGTGCGTCGGCTGCGGCATTTGCGCCGGCGCCTGCCCGACGGCGATGCCGTTTCGGCGCGTCGGCGCGCTGGTGGCGGGGATCGAGATTCCGCGCCTCACCATCGCGGCGCTTCGCGACAAGGTCGAGGCCGCCGCCGGCGCGCTACGCGCCCAACCCCGCATCGTCGTGTTCGGGTGCGATCACGGCGCGCCGGTCGCCGCTTTCGGCTCCTCGAGCGTGGCCGCCGTCAGCCTGCCGTGCACCGGGATGCTGCCGCCCGCGTTCGTCGATTACGTGCTCAGCCGCGGTCTCGCCGAGGGGGTGATGCTGACCGGCTGCCGCGACGCCCAGTGCCAGGCCCGCCTCGGCGTTCGCTGGACCGAGGACCGTCTTGACGGCCGGCGCGACCCGCACCTGCGCGCGCGGGTTCCGCGCGAACGCCTGGCCCGCTGCTGGGCGGGAGCGTCGGACCGGGCCGAATTGGACGCGGAACTGTCCGCCTTCGCCGTCCGCCTGAAAAATCTCGGTCCCAACGGTCCCGGGCGGGGCGCGAACAGGAAAAGAGAACCGCCGGTCGAACGCGCGCCGGAAACGATGGGGGTTGCCCCATGACCCGCTTGTCCATGATTCGTCCGGGGCCGCTGCTGGGCCAGTTTATCACCTACGCCCTGTTCGCCGTGCTGCTCGGCGTTTTCGCCAATGGCCCCGCCTGGGCGCCGGTGCCGCCGGACAAGGCGCAAATCCTGCTCACGCTGATTCACGCCGGCAAGCCGGCGGGCGAATGCCGCGAGCGCTCGGCCGAGGAAATGGCCAAGCTCGCCCCCAACATGCGCCGGCTCAAGGTCTGCCCGCGCCAGCGCGTGTCGCTTCTGGTCGAGATGGAAATCGACGGCAAGCCCGTCTACCGCGAATGGCTGAAGCCCGCGGGCTTGTCGGGGGACTTTCCCTCGCACGCCTATCGGCGGTTCGCGGTCGATCCCGGGTCGCATCGAATCACGATCCGGTTGCGGGACTCCGCCCGCGCGGAAGGGTTCGACCACGAAGCGGCGGCCGAGACGATCCTGGTTCCCCGGCAGAATTTCGCCATCGATTTCCGCGCCGCCGTCGGCGGCTTTACGTTCAACTGAATCGGCCGCGGGAAAATCGCCATGACCCTGATCGAATGGAAAAAGGAATTCGGGACCGGCATTGCCTCGCTCGACCACGAGCACGAGGAGCTGATCGGGCTTCTCAATGAACTGTATACGACGCTCGCCCGCGACGGTTCGCGCGAGTCCATCGTCGCGTTCCTGGGCGAGGTCTACGCCCGCATTTCCGCCCATTTCGCGCTGGAAGAAGCGGTCATGCGCGAACACCGCTACGAGGGCTTTCCCGCGCACAAGGCCGACCACGAGCGCTTGTTGGACGATATCCGCGACTTGATGGACGGCTACGAGGCCGAACCCGCCGGCGACGCGGCGTTCCGCGCCGATTTCGGGAGTAAGCTCCAGGCTTGGTTCGTGACCCATTTCCGCGACCAGGACGCCAAGCTGCACCGCCTGATGGAAGGGTGAGGAATCATGGACCAGGACGGCGAGAACCTCATTTCCACGCTGGATTTCCCCGGCGGTCCCGATAAGCTTTCCCCCGACCGGGCCGGCGCGGGCCGATCCGGGAAGGCGAGGGAGCCGGGGCGCATGACCGCCGATCACGTCGAGATCGTCCGCAACCTGACCATTTTCAGCAAAGTGCCGGCCGAGAAGGTCGAGGCGCTGCTGAAAGGGACGACCCCGCGCGCCTACTCCAAGGGGCACGTGCTGTTCCAGCAGGGCGATCCCGCCGACAGTTTCTTCGTCGTGCTGTCGGGCTGGGTCAAGCTGTACCGCCAGACGCCGCAAGGCGACGAGGCCGTGGTGCATATCGTCAGCCGCGGCGAGGCGTTCGCCGAGGCCGCCATGTTCCTGGGCGGGCGCTATCCGGCCAACGCCCAGATCGCCGAGGACTCGGAATTGATTCGCATCTCGACGCAACCGTTCCGTCAATGGGTCGCGTCGTCGCCGGAAATCGCTTTCGGGATGCTGGCGGCGCTGTCGGCCCGGCTGCATCACATGGTCAACGAGACCGAGCAGCTTCAGACCCGCTCGGCGACCGAACGGGTCGCGGATTTCATCTTGAAGCGCTGCCCGGTGCGGACCGGTTCGGCGGTGATCGCGCTGCCTTACGACAAGTCCCTGCTGGCGGCGCGCCTCGCGATGAAGCCGGAAAGCCTCTCGCGCGTGCTGGCCAAGCTGCGCAAGATCGGCGTCCGCTCCGAACAGCACCGCGTGATCATCGGCGACGTCGCTCGTCTCGTCCGCTTCTGCACGGGTGAGAACGGGGCGGAAGCCGCGTCGATCCGCTGATTCCTCAATTTTCGCCGCGAACGCGCGCCCGCGTCAGGATCGGGGCGAAAACCGCCGTGAACAGCGCGAAGGCGACAAGCCACAGGATGGCGGAAGCGCCGATCCATTCGTGGATCTCGGGCCAGAGGGCGGGACCGACGATGCGCGCCAGGGCCGAGGCCGACACCAGCCCATAAGCCAGCACGATGGGGGCGGGCGCTTTTAAGGATCTTCCGGTGTGGCCGAGCGCGGCGCGGGTCATGACCGCCAGCGTCATGGTGCCGACCGCGCCGATGGTCAGCGCGTGGGCGGCTGCGGTGACGGGCAGCGCGCCGCCCAGGATCGCCCAAGCCTTCAACCCCAACCCCGCCACCAGCCAGGCATATCCCAGGTGCAGAACCCAGACGAGCGGGTCGGCCAGCGTTTTTTCGCCGCGCCAGCCGGCCAAGCGTACCGCGTGAATCAAGGCGGCGACGGCGGCGATGGCCCCGACCGCCAATCCGTCGGGCGCGACCAGATCGGCCAGAACAAGCGCGACGATGGACAGCAAGGCGGCGATCTCGACCGGCGGCCGGGAAACGGGCAGGGCGGTTTCGCCCCGGCGGCGCAACGCGTTGGTGGTGAAGGCGGGCACGACCCGCCCGCCGATGACCGCGATCAGGAACAGGATCGAATCGAGCGCCAGCAGAAGCCCGCGCGAGGCCTGGCCCGCGAACGCTCCGGTCGCCTCGAGGTGGAACAACACGTTGGCGGCGAACAGTCCGGCGAAGACCGGCAGGAAGATGACGTTGCGCTTGGACCAGCCCCCGGCCAGCGCGCGGATTACCAGGACGCCGAGAAAGGGCGCGAACAGAAGATCGAGCAGGGCGACGGCCGTGGGGGGCAGAACCGCCGCGCTCCACATCGCCGCGCGGCCGAGAAGCCAGGCGACGGCCAAGCCGCCCAGCACCGGACCCCGCACCGGCTCGCGCCCCGTCCAGTTGGGAACGGCGGTCAGGAAGAATCCGGCGATGACCGCGCCGGCGTAGCCGAACAGCATTTCGTGCGCGTGCCACAGGTGCGGCGGGATGGGGCCATGGGGGAAGGTGCCGGGGCCGCCGCCTTCGTAAATCCCATGCAGGACAAAGGTCCATCCGCCGACGGCGATGACGGCATACGCGCCCGCGAACAGGAAGAACGGCCGGAAGCCGTACGAGAAAAACACGCGCAGGAAGTCGGTCATGGCTCTTCGTTGTCCTTCAGCCGACGATGCGGCGAATGCCGCCCTTGTCATCCATCAGCCAGGCCTGGATGGGGCCGGCGGCGCCGAGGATGGCGTCGGCGTTCTCGCGCGGCGCGACGGCCAGCGCGGTCGAAAGCGCGTCCGCCGTCGTCGCGTCGTCGGCCCGCACCGCGACCGCGCGCCACGACGAAGCCGGCGCGCCGGACCGGGGATCGAACAGGTGATGCCAGCGGCCCGCCGCGTCGAACACCGTTCCCGCCGGGGCGGAAACCGCCAGCGCCCGGTCGGCGAGCGGCAGGCGGAACGGCTCGCCGTTCGTTTCGAATTCGCGGATTTGGGCGGACCACGGTCCCCCGATGGCGCGGGCCTCGCCGAGATCGAGCCACAATCGCTCGAACCCGAAGCCCCGCAACAGATCGGCGACGCGATCGGTGACGTAGCCTTGCGCGATGCCGTTCAGCGTCAGCCGCGTGCCGGGAGCGAGAACCGCCGCGCCGGCCGTCAGGCCGACCCGCCGCCAGCCGACCGTCATCCGCGCCGCGGCGACGGCCTCGGGCGCGGGGCCCCGCGTGTCGCCGGGGTGGCGGGCGAAGTGGCCGGCGTAAAGTTCCCACAGCGGCTGCACGGTGGGATCGAAGGCGCCGCCGCTGATGGCGGCGAAGCGCAGGGCCTCGCCCAGAAGCCGGCGCATGTCGATGCCGGGCGCGGCCAGGCGGCCTTCCCGGTTCAAGCGGGCGAGCGCGGATTCGGCGCGGAACAGGCTGAACTCGTTTTCCAGGCGCTCGATTTCGTCCCGGGCGGCGACGAAGGCCGCGCGGGCCAGCGCCTCGTCCGGGTGCATGAGAATAATTTTCGCCTCGGCCCCCAGCGCGGTTCCGGTCCACTGCCAACGGGCCGGCGGCGCGGCGCGGGCTTTCGGGCTCCACAGCGCCGTCGCGGCGGTCGCGGCGATGATGCCGAGCGCGCGGCGGCGGGACAGGACCGGTCCGGTCATGGCGGGGCGCTCCCCTTGGGTTCGGCCGCCGCGACCGCGCGCAGGGCGGCCTGGGCCTCGCGCCGCTGGCGGCGCTGGATCAACGGCATGCAGACGTGCTCGTCGTGATAAACCGACTGGCAGTTGAGGCAATAGATGCACTCGTTGGGATTGATCGCGCCGTTGGGGTGGATCGCCTGGACGGTGCAGCGGATCGCGCAGATATGGCATTCGCGGCCGCACTGGAGGCGACGCTTCAGCCATTCGAACATCCTGAGGCGCGCCGGAATCGCCAGCGCCGCGCCCAGCGGGCACAGGTAGCGGCAGAAAAACCGTTCGATGAACAGCCCGGCGGCGAGCAGGGCCAGCACGTAGAGCACGAACGGCCAGTGACGGACGAAGCGCAGCACGATCGCGGTCTTGAACGGCTCGACCTCGGCGCCGATCGCCGACCAGACGGTGGAATGGAGCGAAACGGCGAACAGGCCGAGGAAGATGATGTACTTGATCGGCCACAGGCGTTCCTGGACGGCGAAGGGCATAGTGACCTGCGGCACCCGCAGCCGCCGCGCGCCCTCGTTCAAGAGTTCCTGCAACGCGCCGAACGGGCACAGCCAGCCGCAGAATACGCCGCGCCCCCAGAACAGCAGCGTCACCGCGACGTAGCCCCAGAGAATGAAAATGAGCGGATCGACCAGGAAGAAATCCCACTGGAATCCGGTCAGCAAGGCGTGCGCGAAGGTCAGCACGTTGACCACGGACAACTGCGCGCCCGCGTACCAGCCGAGCCAGATCATCGTGACCGCGAGAAAAGTCAACCGCACGATGCGATAGCGCCGGGGGTCGGCGGTGACGAAGTCCTGGAAGACGAGAACGGCGCTGAGCACGGCGAGCATGACGGCCAATCCGATGATTTGTCCGATCCGCTCGCGCCAAATGCGCAGCCAGAGCGGCTCGTCGGAATCGACGGCGTTGTCGGCGGCGCCCAGGGCGGCGGCGGGGCCGATCCGATAGCGTTCGGGCAGGCGATAGCTCAACTCGACGGCGCCGGGGCCCGAGCCGGGACGTTCGACGAGCAGGGCGACGCGCCACGGCGACAGCGGATCGAACCCGCTCGCGGCGGGGATGACGAACACGCCCTTTTCGCGCAGGTCCGGACTGTGCGGCGCGCGCAGGCGCTCGAGGTTGCGGTGCCCCTCGCGCGTCAAGCCGATGGTTCGCCCGCCCTGGCGGATTTCCAGGCGGTCGAAGACGCCGCTGCGGGCCCATTCGGTGCCCTTGATGGAATAGAGGCCGTCGCCCGCGATCAGCACGGCGTGGTCGTCGGGACTCATGGCGGCGAGCAGCGCGTTGAAATCGCCCGCGCCGAGAAGATTCTGGCCGACGCGCGGCGGCGCGATCAGGCCGGCATAGAGGGTGACGAGGGTCTCGTCGGCGGGTCCGGCCAGGCCGGCGTCGCCGCGCGTGACGCGCCGTCCGGCGATGGATCCGTCGGCCAGCAATTCGGTCCAATCGGCGGCGGCGAAGGATTCCCGGTCCAGCCGGGCCGCCGCCGCGGGTGTTCCGAGAAGACCGCGGCTGCGCGCGACGGCGCGGGCCGAACGCACCACCGCGTCGCGAATGACCGCGCTGGAAACGGTCGCGCCGACGATCAGGCCGGTGCCGTCCTTGGCGCCGATCTTGGTCGCGCGCGGTGCGGCGCGGATATCGATGCCGACCAGCGCGCCGACGTAGTCCTTCAGTCTTTTTTCGGGGATGCCGATGATCAGGATCGGCTCGCTGTGCTCGCGCAGGACGGCGCCGACGATGCGGCCGTCGTCGGCGAGTCCGACCAGGACGTCGAGCGGACGACCGGAAAACCCGACCGAGCCGACAACCGCGCGGGTCGACAAAAGATACCCGGCCCGCGCGCCGTCCTTGAACACGGGCGCGGCCGGGGGCGTTCCGGCGAAAGGCTCCGCCCGCGACGCGCCGGGAAAGACGGCGCGCAGCGTCTCGGCGGGCAAGGCCGATTCCGCCGCGGCCGTTCCGGGGAAAGCGGCAAGGAACGCCGCCAGGGCCAGAATGAACATTCGGCCTGTCGTCGGGGGGGCGGGGCAGCTGCGACGGGGCATCGATCAAGACTCTAGGTCCAGGGCCGGGATGCCGGCCTTGACCAAGGTTAAAACAAAACCCCCGGGGGGCAAATCCCCCCGGGGGGCGAAAAGGCGGCTCGGCGCGCCCAGCGTCAATAGATGTCGTGCTGGGTGTTGTAGACGTTGAACTTCCCGGTCGGGGTGATGATCTTCGGGTCCTTGATCACCGTCTTCAATTTCCGGGTCTTGTCGTCGATGACGACGATCGCGGACGGATCGGTCTTGCCGGCCCAGACCGAGAACCAGACCTCGTCGCCCTTTTCGTTGTACTCGGCGTGGACGACGCGCTGGAGCGCCTTGGTCTTGGGCAGGGCCGCCATCTTGGCGACGTTGATGGTGGTCGGACCCTTGTCCAGGTTCTTGATGTCGTAGACCGTGACCGATTCGGCGATCTCGGCTTCGGGGTGGAGCGGCGCGTCCGCCCACAGGTTGCTGGACTTGGGGTGGGTCTTGACGAACAGCGAGCCGGACCCGTGCATTTTCAGCTCCTGGACGACTTTCCAGGCGTGGGCTTTGTTTTTCTCCGGATCGGTGCCGATCAGGGTGATGACGTCGGCCTTCAGGTGCGACGTCGCCCAGACCGGGCCGAACTTGGGATGCGTGAAGTTGGCGCCGCGGCCGGGGTGCGGGATCGGCTTGGTGTCGATCAACGCCGCCAGCTTGCCTTCCTTGGTATCCACCACCGCGATCTTGTTGGAGGCGTTGGCGGCGACCAGGAAGTAGCGCTTGGAGATGTCCCATCCGCCGTCATGCAGGAACTTGGCGGATTCGATGGTGGTTTCCTTCAGGTTCTTGATGTCGGAATAATCCACCAGCTTGATCAAGCCTGTTTCCTTGATGTTGATGACCCATTCCGGCTTGATCTGGGACGACACGATCGAGGCGACGCGCGGCTCGGGGTGGTATTCGCCGTCCACGCCGATGCTGCGGGTCGAGACGATCTTGAGCGGCTCCAGGGTCA